>NZ_JBNFMU010000132.1:0-21614 GCF_049942315.1 Pseudomonas wayambapalatensis | reverse complement strand
GAGAGGGGGAAGAATCTGGCGATGGCTTGCCCTCGCGTGTCGACATTTCCCCTCTCCCCCCGCTCTTTTCACAGGTCGATGCCAACGGTTGCCCGCCCGAGCCGGTCGCCGTGGTCGAGGAAGTCGTCGTGGTCGAGAAGGAGGAAGTCATCGTCATTCGTGACGTGCACTTCGAGTTCGATTCCGCGCGCCTGACTGCCACCGACAAGGAACGCCTGAACACCATTGCCACGCGCCTGAAGCAGGAAGCGCCGAGCGCTCGTCTGAGCGTGACCGGCCACACCGACAGCGTCGGCTCCGACCGCTACAACCAGAAACTCTCCGAGCGTCGTGCCCACTCGGTGACCGACTATCTGGTGAGCAGCGGCGTGCCACGCAGCAGCTTCGTTTCGGTAGTGGGGGCAGGCGAGGCCCAGCCGGTGGCTGACAATGCCACGGCTGACGGTCGTGCGATGAACCGGCGCACCGAGATCAAGATCCAGCGCTGACGGCCCGCGCCCACGTCTTTAGCCGTGGCGTGGGCGCATTCACCGGGGACATGATCCATGAATACCTTGTCGAAGACGGCTGTGTCGCTGCTGCTGGCCTCCAGCCTGCTGAACGGGTGCGCTACCCACAGTGATGGCAGCGCCCCCCTCAATCAACGGACCTGGCCGGTCTGCAGTCTGCTCGGCG
Source organism: Pseudomonas wayambapalatensis (assembly GCF_049942315.1). Lineage (NCBI taxonomy): Bacteria > Pseudomonadati > Pseudomonadota > Gammaproteobacteria > Pseudomonadales > Pseudomonadaceae > Pseudomonas > Pseudomonas wayambapalatensis. Next base: position 20,939 of record NZ_JBNFMU010000132.1, on the reverse strand, counting down.
GGCTGGTCGGTGGCGGCCTGGGTGCGATCGAAAGTTCCAGTTGGGCGACGGGGGCCGGTGTTGCCGGAGCCATTGCCGGTGGCCTGATCTGTTATGCCCAGGACGGTGACGAAGATGGCGATGGGGTGTTCGACCGTCGTGATCGTTGCCCGGACACCCCCAAAGGTACGGCGGTCGACCACATGGGCTGCCCGCTTGCGCAGTATCCGCCTTCGACGCCCAAACCCGAGGCTCCAGCACCTGCGCCTGAGGTGATCACCCTCGACGATCAGGGCCAGGTGCTGTTTGCGTTCGACTCTGCACAGTTGTCGGCCGCTGCCCAGCAGCGCCTGCAAGCGCTGTTGCCGAAGCTCGGCGATCCCGGCGTGACCGCCATCAGGGTGATCGGGCATACCGATAGCGTAGGCACCGACCGCTATAACCAGGGCCTGTCCGAGCGCCGCGCGGCCAGTGTTGCGCAGTACCTGATCGGCCAGGGGCTGTCGCCGGCCAAGGTGACCAGCCAAGGTCGCGGTGAAAGCGAGCCGGTGGCCGACAACGACACCGACGAGGGGCGAGCGAAGAACCGACGGGTGGAGCTGCACCTGAACTGAATCGCCTCTGGCGCGCGCCCTGGCGCGGCGGTACTGTTGTGCGCATGGCCCGCTCGAACGGGCCGCGTGCACATAACAAGACAGTACAAGACAGTCGGGGGGCGGGGTATGAAGTTCATCCTGGGCCTGGGCAAGGCCCTGACGGTGGTTTTCTGGTGGGTGGTGCTGGTCAATCTGTTGATGCCGCAGCCCCTGCCGTTCAATCTGCTGATCAATGCGGCAGGCATCACGCTGCTGGGCTTGCATGTGCTGGAGGTGTTGTTCTTCAACGCCAGCCTGCGCGGGCGCAGCCATCGCTGGTTCGATCGCTTGCAGATCCTGCTGACCGGCATCTTCCATGTCATGTCCATTCCCCGTCCGCAGGAGGCTTCGCGCCATGCGTAAGTTGATGTTGCTGGCCGCGCTGGCCACCCCGCTGGCCCAGGCCGAGAGTCTCGAAGTCGCTGCCCATTCGATGCTGCGCCTGCCGAACAAGTCGTCCAGCGTGCACCTGGAGCGTTTGCAGGTGGCCGACTCGGCGACCTTGCTGCTGCCGGCCACGCTCACCGCGCTGAAGATCGATCATCTTGAACTGGGACGCGATGCGCGCATTGCCATCGCCCCGGCGCAAAGCGCCTTGAGCATCGAGGCGAGCAGTGCCGTGCTGGGCGTCGGTAGTGAAATCAGCGCGCCGGGGGCGCCGGGCAGCTACGAGCGTGCGGCGCGCCCCGGTCGTGACCTCGACCTGCGCCTGCAGACGCTGGAGGCCGAGCAACTGTCGATCGACGCCCGTGGCGGCGCTGGGGCACCGGGCTATGCTGGCCTCGATGGGGGGAATGGCACGTCGGGAGGTTGTACCTGGGGCACTGCCAGCCGCGGCGCGAACGGTGACAACGGCGGCAACGGGCATGACGGCGCGGCCGGAGGAAGGATTCGCCTGGCCCTGCCGGCAGATTTCCCGCAGGAGCGCATCCAGGTACGCCTCGATGGCGGTGCACCGGGCAAGCCGGGCGCTGCCGGCAAGGCCGGGCAGGGTGGTGCGAGCAAAGGGTGCCTTGTGTATCGCACCGAGGCCGGTGCCAACGGTCGTCCGGGCCTGCCAGGGCAACCGGGGCTTGCCGGTACGGCGGGGGAGTTGATTCTGCAGCGGCTTTGACACAAGCGCTTTACGCGCCCGAGCGTTTGCGTTTCCAGGGCTGCGTCGCGGCCCTGGGTCAACGACTTCAGAACATGACGCGAGCGCTGGCCACTGCCACCACGGCAATGCCCAGCAGCAGGTTGATCCCCACCATCCGTCGGATCCTGCCCAGCACCCCGGCACCCGCCGGCCAGTCCTCGGCCTGCACCGCAGCGCGCAGCTCCGGCAGCAGCAGCGCGTGCACGCGCAGGAACAAGGCAAACATCACGATCCCGCCGCCCATCATCAGTTGTACATAGCGGGGCGCGGTCTCGAAGCCGGAAAATCGCAGGTGCAACATGCCGATACCACTTATCGCCAGCACCGCTATCGCCAGCCAGACCCATCCGAAGAAGCGTCGGAATACTTCCACCCACAGCCGCAGCCGCGCGGGCCCTTCCAGCGCTGCGACAGTCGCCGGGCGCAGTACCAGCCAGGCGAAGAACATCCCGCCAACCCAGACAAGGGCGGCCAGGACATGCAGTGTGTAGGGCAGGGCAAAGGCGAGCATCCGGATCTCCATGCGGCATAAAGGGCAATAGCGGGGTATGATAGCCGCCCCATGCGAAACACTGAAAATATATCCAGCCCTTTGGGCGCCCGCAGACCATGATCAGCAACGAACTCAAAGCCACCATCCAGGGCGCCTATTCGCGTTTTCTCGAAGCCAAGAGCCTCAAGCCGCGTTACGGCCAGCGCCTGATGATCGCCGAAGTGGCCAAGGTACTCGGCGACATCGCCTGCGATGATGAAGGCCGTCGGGCCGGCGAGCCTGCCGTGGTCGCGGTCGAGGCCGGCACCGGTACCGGCAAGACGGTCGCCTACAGCCTCGCCGCGATTCCCGCCGCCAAGGCCGCCGGCAAGCGCCTGGTGATCGCCACCGCCACCGTCGCCCTGCAGGAGCAGATCGTCTTCAAGGACCTGCCCGACCTGATGCGCAACAGCGGTTTGAACTTCAGCTTCGCCCTGGCCAAGGGGCGTGGCCGCTACCTGTGCCTGTCCAAGCTCGACGTACTGCTGCAGGAGGGTCACGCCCAGTCGGCTACCGCCCAGCTGTTCGAGGAAGAAGGCTTCCATATCGAAGTCGACGAGCGCAGCCAGAAGCTGTTCAACAGCATGATCGAGAAACTGGCCGGCAACCGTTGGGACGGCGACCGCGACAGTTGGTCGGAAACCCTCGAGGACCAGGACTGGGCGCGCCTGACCACCGACCACAGCCAGTGCACCGGCCGGCATTGCCCGAACTTCCAGCAGTGCGTGTTCTACAAGGCGCGCGAAGGCATGGGCAAGGTGGATGTGATCGTCACCAACCACGACATGGTCCTGGCCGACCTGGCGCTGGGCGGCGGCGCGGTGCTGCCCGACCCGCGCGACACGATGTACGTGTTTGACGAGGGCCACCACCTGCCAGACAAGGCCATCGGCCATTTCGCCCATTATTCGCGGCTGCGCTCCACGGCCGACTGGCTGGAGCAGACCGCCAAGAACCTCACCAAGCTGTTGGCCCAGCACCCGTTGCCAGGCGACCTGGGCAAGCTGATCGAGCAGGTGCCGGAGCTGGCGCGGGAAATCCGTACCCAGCAGCAGTTCATGTTCACCCTGTGCGAGCAGGTCGCCGATTTCCGGCCCGGTGAAGACATGGAAGGGCGTGATCGTCCGCGCTACCGCTTCGAGGGGGGCGTGGTGCCCGAGCAGATCCGCGAGGTCGGCATCGAGCTGAAAAAAGGCTTCGCGCGTCTCAATGATCTGTTCACCCGGCTTGCCGACCTGCTCAAGGAAGGCATGGACGGTGAAGTCAACATCGGCATCGCCAGCCACCAGGCCGAAGAGTGGTACCCGTTGTTCGGCAGCCTGGTCACCCGTGCCCAGGGCAACTGGGAGCTGTGGACCGCCTTCACCGCCGAAGACCCGGAAGACAGTCCGCCCATGGCGCGCTGGCTGACGCTGGCCGAGAGTGGGGCGCTGTTCGACATCGAGGTCAACGCCAGCCCGATCCTCGCCGCCGAAATGCTGCGCCGCAGCCTGTGGAGCGTTGCCCATGGTGCACTGGTCACCTCGGCGACCTTGACGGCCCTGGGCAAGTTCGATCGCTTCCGCATGCGCTCCGGCCTGCCGCGCGATGCGGTGACCTGCGTCGTACCCAGCCCATTCGTGCATGGCGATGCCGGCTTGCTGCGGGTGCCCGATCTGGGTGCCGACCCGCGCGATGCGGCGGGCCACACGGCGGCGATCATCCGCGAATTGCCGAACATCGTCGAAGAAGCCCGTGGTGCGCTGGTGCTGTTCTCTTCGCGCAAGCAGATGCAGGACGTGTTCGATGGTCTGGACCGCGACTGGCGCAAGCTGGTGCTGATCCAGGGCAACCTGTCCAAGCAGGAAACGCTCAACAAGCACAAGGCGCGGGTCGATGACGGTCAGCACAGTGTGTTGTTCGGCCTGGCCAGTTTCGCCGAGGGCGTCGACCTGCCAGGTGCTTATTGCGAGCACGTGGTCATCGCCAAGATTCCGTTCGCCGTGCCGGACGATCCGGTCGAGGCGGCCCTGGCGGAGTGGATCGAGGCGCGTGGCGGTAACCCGTTCATGGAAATCGCCGTACCCGACGCCTCCCTGCGCCTGATCCAGGCCTGCGGTCGCCTGCTGCGTACCGAGCAGGACCGTGGCGTCATCACCTTGCTTGATCGACGCCTGGTCACCCAGCGCTACGGCAAAGCTATTCTCAATGCGCTGCCGCCCTTCCGGCGGGAGATCCAGTAACGGCCGGAGCATGATGCTCCGGCCCGTTGTCCATGACTCGATCAGGCCCATGAGGGCCTTGAAGGAGAGCCACGTCCACATGATCCGCCGTACCTTGCCCGTCGTTTTCACCCTGCTCTTCAGTACCCCGTTGCTGGCAGCCCAGCAGACGTTGTTCAGCTTCGTACGCCCGACTTCGGTCGTCACCGTGACCACCGAGGACACGGGCATGCCGCAGTACAACGCGGAGCAAACAGCCGAAGGCGAGGTGCTGCGGCGCGTGGTGTTCAACCCGGTGGAGCGTCCGACCCTGCGCCTGAGCCCGCAGGCCGGTACCTGGGATTGGTCGACGGGGCAGTTTCTGACGCTACGCCTGCAAAGTGCGATGGACTGGGCCTTGACCGTGGACGTCACGCTGCTGGGCAGCGACGGGCGTACGCTCACCAGCCGCATCGACCTGCCAGCGGGCCCGGCACAAACGGTGATGGTGCCGCTCAAGGCCAGTTCGCCGTTGAGCCAGGGCATGCGTGCCGGTCCACCGATGCCCTGGACGTACGAAGGACAGCGTGTGCTGTTGACCAGCAGCGAGGGTGAGGTAGACCTCAAGCAGGTGGTTTCGATCAGCCTGAGCATTCCGCGACCCAAGGTCGCGCAGAACCTGCTGATCGAAAAGGTCGGGATACAGGATGATGACCAGGCATACCGGGCAGCCTACGGCGATCTGATCGACGCCTATGGCCAGTCCACCCGCGCACGCTGGCCGGAAAAAATCGTCAACGATGAACAACTCAAGGCCGCCGATACGCGTGAACGGCAGCAGCTCAAGGCTTGGCTGGCCGAGCGCGACAGGCAGAAACTGGACACCTACGGCGGCCTGGTGGCCGGCCCGGCCTTCGAAGCCACCGGCTTCTTCCGCACTGAAAAGCGCGATGGCCGCTGGTTCCTGGTGACCCCGCAGGGGCACCCGTTCTACTCGCTGGGCGTCAACGCGGTGGCCGCCGATGGCGGGCGCACCTACGTCGCGGGCCGCGAATCGATGTTCAAAGGGTTGCCCGGGGAGGGTGACCCGCTCGCGGCGTTCTATGGTGAGGGCAACAATGACGACGGCAATGCGTCTTCCCAGGGGCGCGGGTTCAAGCAAGGGCGTTGGTTCGACTTCTATGCTGCCAACCTGCAGCGTACCTATGCCAGGCCCTGCGCCCCTGCGGCCGAGGGCCAGCCGCCAACGAACTGCCCGGCAGCCGGTGTCGATGCCGAACGCTGGCAGGTGCACAGCCTCGATCGTTTACAGGCCTGGGGTTTCAACACCCTGGGTAACTGGAGCGATCCGGCCCTGGGTCAGGCCAAGCGCATGCCGTACACCCTGCCACTATCGATTGTCGGCGACTATGCCAGCATCAGCACTGGCATGGACTGGTGGGGGCGCATGCCCGACCCGTTCGACCCACGATTTGCCATGGCCACCGAGCGCGCCGTAGCCATTGCCGCGCGGGACCATCGCGACGACCCCTGGCTGATCGGTTATTTCGCCGACAACGAACTGGCCTGGGCGGCGCCGGGCGATGACCCCAAGGCACGCTATGGCCTGGCCTACGGCACCTTGCGTCTGACCACCGATGTGCCGGCCAAGCGCGCCTTCCTCAAGCAGTTGCGTGACAAATACCGAAACCAGGAGGGGTTGTCGAAGGCCTGGGGCATCGAACTGAAGGCCTGGGAGCTCATGGAGGACCCGGGTTTCGAGGCGCCCCTGCCCAACCCGGAGCATCCGGAAATCGAGCGTGACTACCAGTACTTCCAGCAGGTGTTCGCACAGACCTACTTCAAGACCATCTCCGATGCGCTGAAATGGCATGCGCCCAACCATTTGTTGTTGGGTGGACGCTACGCGGTCAGCACGCCTGAGGCGGTGAAGGCCTGCGCCGAGTTCTGCGATGTGCTCAGTTTCAACTTCTATACCCTCAAGCCCGAGGATGGCTACGACTTCGCCCGGTTGGTCGAGCTGGACAAACCGGTGCTGGTCTCGGAGTTCCAGTTTGGCTCCCGGGACCGTGGCCCTTTCTGGCCAGGGCCGCTCGAGGTGGCGCGTGAAGAGGACCGTGGGCCTGCCTACCGCAATTTCCTCAAGGCAGCCCTGGCTCAGCCGATGATCGTTGGCGCTCACTGGTTCCAATACCTTGACCAGCCCGCCAGCGGGCGCCTGCTCGATGGGGAGAATGGGCATCTGGGCTTGGTCGCTATCACCGATGTGGCGTATTCGGGTTTTGTCGAGGCCGTGCGTCGGAGCAACCAGCAGGCCCTGGAGCAATTGCGCGCGGGGCTTGAGGTCAAGGCGCCCTGAAGGTGACAGTTTGGTTCAGCCAAACCCCAAGGTTTTCCTTACAACCTTCCAGCCACATTCAGTATGCAAACCCGCCAACTACTGAAACAATGCACGACTTTGTAAGACAGGTCGTACGGAGAGTAGGCGGGTGCAGATCCAGGGTCACTATGAGCTGAAGTTCGAAGCGGTGCGCGAGGCGTTTGCGGCATTGTTCAATGATCCCCAGGAGCGTGGCGCGGCGCTGTGCATCCAGGTAGGGGGCGAAACCGTCATCGATCTTTGGGCTGGAAGTGCCGACAAGGACGGCCAGCAGGCCTGGCACAGCGATACCATCGCCAACCTGTTCTCCTGCACCAAGACCTTCACTGCCGTGACTGCGTTGCAACTGGTGGGCGAGGGCAAGCTGGCCCTGGACCTTCCGGTGATTCGGTACTGGCCGGAGTTTGCCCAGGCGGGCAAGGAAGGCATCACCCTGCGTCAGTTGCTCAGCCATCGCGCCGGCCTGCCGGCAATCCGTGAGCTGTTGCCCGCCGAGGCCCTCTACGACTGGCAGGTCATGGTCGATGCCTTGGCTGCCGAAACCCCGTGGTGGACCCCTGGCAGCGAACATGGCTATGCCGCTATCACCTATGGCTGGCTGATCGGTGAACTGATCCGCCGCGCCGATGGCCGCGGCCCTGGTGACTCGATCGTTGCCCGCACTGCGCGCCCGTTGGGCCTGGACTTCCACGTGGGGCTAGCCGATGAGGAGTTCCACCGCGTGGCGCATATCGCCCGTGGCAAGGGTAATCCTGGTGATGCCGCCGCCCAGCGCTTGCTGCAGGTGACCATGCGCGAGCCCGAGGCGTTGTCGACCCGCGCCTTCACCAACCCGCCGGCAATCCTCACCAGCACCAACAAACCCGAGTGGCGACGCATGCAGCAACCGGCTGCCAATGGCCACGGCAATGCCCGCAGCCTGGCGGGTTTCTATGCCGGCCTGCTCGATGGCAGCCTGCTGGAATCCGAACTGCTCGATGAGCTGACCCGCGAGCACAGCCTTGGACAGGATCGCACGCTGTTGACCCAGACCCGTTTTGGCCTGGGCTGCATGCTCGACCAGCCGGATGTCGCCAACGCCACCTTCGGTCTGGGGGCTCGGGCCTTTGGTCATCCGGGGGCGGGCGGATCGGTTGGTTTCGCCGACCCTGAGCACGACGTGGCCTTCGGCTTCGTCACCAATACCCTGGGCCCTTACGTATTGATGGACCCCCGTGCGCAGAAGCTGGTGCGGGTACTGGGCAGTTGCCTTTGATCGGGTAATGCGGGTAATGCCCGATCCCTTTGACTATCCTCAATGCCAACGCCTCGCGTGCGTGGGCAAAATTTCTTTCTAATTCATGGTGTATCGCTGATGTCCTCACAAAAAACCTTAGCACTTGCCCTGTGCCTGGCCATGACCGGCTGCGCCAGCCACTCCCAGGACGCCTCGAAGGACGGTGGCCTCAGCTGGTGGCCGTTCGGTTCGGACAAGGTTGCCGAACAGGACGTGAAGGACGCGGTGACCGAGAAGGTCGCCCAGGCCGATGCCAAGTCCGAAAGCAGCAGCCGCTGGTGGTGGCCGTTCGGCTCCAGCGACAAGCAGGCCGAGGCGCCCGCGGTACCCAAGATCGACCAGAAGGCTACCCAGGCCTGGCTGGACGAGTATGAACCGAAGCTGCGCGAGGCGGCCAAAGACAGCAAGCTTGAAGTCGAGCGTCGTGACAACGTGCTTGCAGTGACCCTGCCGGTCGACGGCTCCTACAACCCGGACCGCCCGAACATGCTGCTGCCGTCTTCTCTGGGCCCGATCACCCGCGTGGCCAAGATCGTCGAAGGCGATCCGAAGACTGCCGTGCTCGTGCTCGGTCACGCTGACACCAGCGGTGTTGCAGTTGCCAATCAGAAGCTCAGCCTCGAGCGTGCAGCCTCGGTCTCGGCGATTTTCCGCTTGAGCGGCCTGCAGCGTGACCGCCTGACCCTCAAGGGCATGGGCGCAGTGATGCCGCGTGCCGCCAACGACAGCGTCGAGGGCCGTGCCTTGAACCGCCGGGTGGAAATGCTGCTGACGCCGCAGAACACCATGGTTGCGCTGTTGGCCAAGTACCAGCAGGCCGCGCCAGCGTCCGTACCGGCAGCGATGGTCGCCACCCAGGACGCCAAGGCCCCGGCCAAGGCCGTTGAGGCCAAACCGGCCGCCAAGCCAACTGCCAAGGCTGCCGCCAAACCGGCTGCGAAGAAGGCCGTGGCGAAAACCGCAGCCAAGCCAGCCGCGAAAAAACCAGCGGCCAAGCCAGCAGCGAAGAAGGCAGCTCCAGCTGCCGACAAGAAAGTCGCCGCCAACAGCCCTGCGAAGACCAATTGATCGTCTGAGGAAACGCAGTCATGACTCAATCCCTGGCCGATATGCGCCGCGACTACACCCGTGATGGCCTGGCCGAGGCCCAGGCCCCGGGCGAGCCGTTCGCGCTGTTCCATCACTGGTTTGGCGAGGCGGTGAAGACCGAGCAGCCACCGGTGGAGGCCAACGCCATGACCCTCGCCACCGTCGATGGCGAGGGGCGTCCGCACTGTCGTGTGCTGTTGCTCAAGGGGCTCGATGAGCGCGGCTTCACCTTTTTCACCAACTATGACAGTGCCAAGGGCCAGCAACTGCTGGCCAACCCGTTCGCGGCCATGACCTTTTTCTGGCCAGCGCTCGAGCGCCAGGTACGGATCGAGGGACGGGTGGAAAAGGTCAGCGCTCAGGAGTCGGACGACTACTACCAGGTACGTCCGCTGGGCAGCCGTCTGGGCGCCTGGGCGTCGCCGCAAAGCCGGGTGATTGCCGATCGTGCCGAGCTCGAAGGGTTGGTCAAGGCCACCGAGGCGCGGTTCTCCGACACCCAGCCGCATTGCCCGGAACATTGGGGCGGCTACCGCCTGCTGCCTGAACGGATCGAATTCTGGCAGGGGCGCTCCAGTCGCTTGCACGATCGCCTCAATTACCGCCTGGTCGATGGTCAGTGGCTGCGTGAGCGGCTGGCACCGTGATCATCAGGGGCCGCTTGCGGCCCCGCCATTGCTCGGCAGGGCGTGGTCCCCATCCAGCCATTCAGCGGCAAAATACCGACCTGCAACGCCTGTCACTGCGACGATGAAGTAATCCACGACTATTATTGGTCTCATTGGTGAAGTGGGCGGCAAGTCGCTTGGCGCCTGTACTCGAGCTGAATGAAAACAATTTAATAACGTTTGTGTCGTGACACCCATCTACACGGGGAGTCTAATGGACACCTGACTTATGGAGATTCCCCATGCGTAAATCCGTTTTGATGGTGGCGAGCTTCACCACCATGGCGCTGTTGCTCGGCGGCTGCCAGTCCAGCCTGACCGGTGACAGCTATTCCCGAGATGAAGCCCGTCGCGTGCAGACCGTGCGCATGGGCACGATTGAATCCCTGCGCCCGGTCAAGATCGAGGGTACCAAGACGCCGATCGGTGGTGGTGCTGGTGCCATCGTCGGTGGTGTCGCGGGCAGTGCCGTCGGCGGTGGTCGTGGCAGTATCGTCGCTGCGGTGATCGGCGCCGTGGCCGGTGGCCTGGCAGGTTCGGCTGCTGAAGAAGGCCTGACCCGCACCCAGGGCGTTGAAATTACCGTGCGTGAAGACGACGGCAGCATGCGCGCCTACGTGCAGCAAGTGCAGCAGAACGAGATCTTCCGCGTGGGCGAGCGCGTGCGCATCATGACCGTCGACGGCACCAGCCGCGTCACTCACTGATTTCGCAGGGCAAAGAAAACCCCGATCCGGCGAGGCCGGTCGGGGTTTTTTAATGCCTGATGCTGTCAGCTGGCTGCAACCGCCACTTGTCGCTTGCGGCTGGCCGCCGCAGTCACGGCATAGCCGATCAATGCTGCGAAGAGCGAGCCGGTGAGGATGCCCATGCGGTCCTCTCCGGCATACTCGCTGACACCGGATGGGAAGGCCAGGGAACCGACGAACAGGCTCATGGTGAAACCGATGCCGCAAAGAATCGCGACGCCAAGCACCTGGCCCCAATTGGCGCCCGCCGGCAGGGTGGCCAGGCGCAGCTTGATGGCCATCCAGGTCAGGCCGAACACGCCGACCGTCTTACCCAGCAGCAATCCGATGGCGATGCCCATGGGCACCGAATGCGTGAAGCTCTCCGCGCTGGCGTTGACCAGGGATACACCTGCATTGGAGAAGGCGAACAGCGGCAGGATCGCGTAGGCCACCCAGGGGTGTAGCGCGTGCTCCAGGGTGAGCAATGGAGAGGTACTTTTCTTGCCGCCCGCGCCCAGCGGGATGAACATGGCCAGGGCCACGCCGGCGAGGGTGGCATGCACGCCGCTCTTCAGCACGCAGACCCAAAGTACCAGCCCCACGATCAGGTAGGGTGCAAGCTTCTTCACCCCTAGACGGTTCATGCCCAGCAGAGCCAGCAGACAGCCCCCTGCAAGCATCAATGCCATGCTCGAAAGCTCGCCGGAATAGAACAGGGCGATGATGATGATCGCACCCAGGTCGTCGATGATCGCAAGGGTCATCAGGAACAGTTTAAGCGAGACAGGCACACGCTTGCCGAGCAGCGCCAGCACGCCAAGGGCGAAAGCGATGTCGGTCGCGGTAGGGATGGCCCAGCCGGCGAGTGTCGCGGGGTTGTCACGGTTGATGAACCAGTAGATCAGCGCCGGGACCAGCATGCCACCGACTGCGGCGGTGGCCGGCAGGATGATCTGCGAAGGTTTCGACAGCTGGCCCTCGAGCACTTCGCGCTTGACCTCCAGCCCGATCAGCAGGAAGAACAATGCCATCAGACCGTCGTTGATCCACAGCAGCAGCGGCTTGGCGATCTCCAGGGGGCCGATTTGCACAGCGACGGGGACGTCGAGAAAACTGACGTACAGATGCGACAGCGGGGAGTTGTTGACGATGAGGGCGATGATCGCCGCGATGATCAGCAGCAAGCCGCTGGCGGCCTCCAGCTGAAGGAAACGATTGATGAGGCTGCGCACGGGGATGGGTCTCCAGTACGTTGATCGAACGGAACGGGAGTACACCCTAACGCGCAACGATATTCTTTAAAACAAAAATTATATTCTTTTTTGTTATAAGTAGTTTCGCTTTGCCCTTGTGAGTCTTGCGCGGAAATATTCGCTTGGATTTTAGGATTACTCAGACAACTAACGGGTCTTTCTACCATTGAAATGCACAATGAAATACTCGTGGGAAAACGTCGCAGCCGAACATGCACGACGGAAGGAAAGTTGGAGGTCGCACAGTAACCTACATCCTGCTTGGATCGTTCACCCGCAAGGTTGGCTACGACAAACCGCGTTCAGGCGACGTGGCGCCTGAGTTTCTCGAGTTCTACTGGGGCAACTGGCTGCGGGGGGCGTTGCCGCTGGCAGCTTTCGATCTTGATGAGCGCAGCGGTTATCGGCAGGCAGTTGCGCCAGCGGCTAGCTTGATGGTGACGCTGGCTCCGCAGCAGCTTGTGGGCGACAGCGGCTTCACTGCGCGCCAGCTGGGAGGTTATCGCAGCGTGACCGCAAGGAGCTGGACAAGACTGCGAGTCGCAAGTTGGGCTATGTGGCCGAGTACCGCAAGAACCGCAGTGCTCGGCAATAGCCGCAACCTCGTGCAACTGGCCTGGCTTTGGGCTTCAGGCCTTGATGCCGAGTATGTCGCGCGCGACCGCTTCAGCGATCCGAATGCCATCGACGCCGGCCGACAGGATGCCGCCGGCATAGCCTGCCCCTTCACCGGCCGGGAACAGGCCCTTGAGATTCAGGCTCTGGTAGTCCTCGCCACGGGTGATGCGCAGCGGTGAGGAGGTGCGCGTCTCGATACCGGTCAGCACTGCATCGTGCAGGTTGTAGCCCTTGATCTGGCGATCGAAGGCCGGTAGCGCTTCGCGAATCGCCTCGATGGCGAAGTCTGGCAGGCTGGGGGCCAGGTCCCCGAGGGTGACGCCTGGTTTATAGGAGGGTTCGACGCTGCCCAGCGCCGTGGACGCACGACCTGCGACGAAATCGCCGACCAGTTGCGCCGGCGCCTGGTAGTTGCTGCCACCCATGACATAGGCGTGGGCTTCCAGGCGTTCCTGCAACTCGATACCAGCCAGCGGGCCGCCCGGGTAGTCACGCTCAGGATCGATGCCCACGACGATGCCAGAGTTGGCATTGCGCTCATTACGCGAATACTGGCTCATGCCGTTGGTGACTACGCGCCCCGGCTCACTGGTGGCCGCGACCACGGTACCACCCGGGCACATGCAGAAGCTGTAGACCGAACGACCGTTCTTGGCGTGGTAGACCAGCTTGTAGTCGGCGGCGCCCAGTTTCGGGTGGCCGGCATACTTGCCCAGGCGCGCCTTGTCGATCAGCGATTGGGGATGCTCGATACGGAAGCCCACCGAGAATGGCTTGGCCTCCATGAACACGCCCTTGGCGTGCAGCATGCGGAAGGTGTCGCGGGCGCTGTGGCCCAGGGCCAGCACTACATGGCGTGAGTGCAGCTGTTCGCCGCTTTCGAGCACCACACCGGTGAGCTGTTCGCCCTCGAGCAGCAAGTCGGTAACCTTTTCCTGGAAGCGGATTTCACCGCCCAGGCTGATGATTTCCTCACGCATCTTCTCGACCATGCTGGTCAGGCGGAAGGTGCCGATGTGTGGCTTGTTGATATAGAGGATTTCTTCCGGCGCACCCGCCTTGACGAATTCTTCGAGCACCTTGCGGCCATGGTGCTGCGGATCCTTGATCTGGCTGTACAGCTTGCCGTCGGAGAAGGTGCCGGCGCCGCCTTCGCCGAACTGCACGTTGGATTCGGGGTTGAGCACGCTCTTGCGCCACAGGCCCCAGGTATCCTTGGTGCGCTGGCGCACTTCCTTGCCGCGTTCGAGCACGATCGGCTTGAAACCCATCTGCGCCAGCAGCAGGCCTGCAAAGATGCCGCACGGGCCGAAGCCGACCACGATCGGACGCTGCTGAAGATCGGCAGGTGCATGTCCGACGAACTTGTAGCTGACGTCCGGTGCCACGCTGATATTGCGATCATCGGCGAACCTGTGCAGAAGCTCGGCTTCGTTGCTGGCTTCAAGGTCGATGGTGTAGATGAACAGCAGCTCGCTGTTCTTCTTGCGCGCATCATAGCTGCGCTTGAACAGGTTGAAGCCGAGCAGTTGCTCGTCGCGGATCCCCAGGCGCTGGACGATAGCCTCGCGCAAGGCTTCGTCGGGATGGTCCAGGGGCAGCTTCAGTTCGGTGATTCGTAGCATGGCAGGGTCCAGTATCCCGGCCATGGGCGGCCGGCAGCTTTACTCAAACCGCCAAGTATAAGCTGTTCGCCGGCCTGACTGGCAGGATAAAAGTACCCGATGATCAGTTGTCGCGCGCACCGCCGTAGTAGGCGCAGCCTTGCAGGGTCTGGCCATCGATGCGCAGTTCGGCGCGTAGGTGGCGCACGGCACCGGTGCCAGGCTCGACGCAACGCTGCGGCGCGACCCACAGCTCGACGCGCTGGCCGTTGGCTTCACTGGACAGGCTAAGGCCGCCGCCGGGCATCTGCTCTTCGAGGAACGGCAGCGGCAGCGGATCCTTGTCGGCACGGTTGATCACCATGCCCTTGCCGCTGGCCTTGATGTCCCAGTCGGGTGCATGCCCGCCGGCACGCAGGGTCAGTTGCTTGAAGTTGGGGTCTTCGCAGGCGCTGGCGGAGTTTTCGACGCGGTACAGCCGGGTGACGTCCAGCTGACCGTCACTGTTGGCCTCGCGGCTGCCGGCCAGGCGCCCGCGGAGGTCGGCGAACAGTGCGGCCTTGGGGCCATTGGCGAGGTTGGCGGCTTCCTGCAGGATACCGGTGCCGGCGGCATCCTTGACCACGAAGCGGCGTGCCTCGCTGCAAGGCTTGAACAGCAACTGACCGTTGGCTGCGCTCAGTTCGCCTTGCATGCGCGTGGTGCCGACGTTCGGGTCGCTTGGTTGCTCGGCGAGCATCTGGCAACCGGCGAACAGGGGCAGCAGGGCAGCGAGCAGCAGGGGAGGGGTGAGGCGCATCGGTGGACTCCGGGGTCGCGGCGGGTTGAAGTTGGCCACGTTACCCAGCGGGGAGCGGCTTCACAAGGGGCAGGCCGCAGGAACAGTACCGGCCACCGAACCTCCACCCCCATGAAAAAAGGGCCCGCAGGCCCTTTGATCATTCAACCACCCAGGTACGCGTCCCGTACCTTCGGATCGGTCAGCAGTGCTTCCCCGGTCCCTTGCATCACCACCTTGCCGTTCTCCAGCACATAGGCGCGGTCGGCGATCTTCAGCGCCTGGTTGGCGTTCTGCTCAACCAGGAACACCGTCACACCATCACGGCGCAGCTGTTCGATGATATCGAAGATCTGCTGGATGATGATCGGCGCCAGGCCCAGCGACGGCTCGTCGAGCAGCAGCAGCTTGGGCTTGCTCATCAGCGCCCGGCCGATGGCCAGCATCTGCTGCTCGCCACCGGACATGGTGCCGCCGCGCTGGGTGAAGCGCTCCTTCAGGCGCGGGAACAGTTGCAGGACCTTGTCCATCTGCTCCTGGTAATCGCCCTTGTCGGTGAAGAAACCGCCCATGGCCAGGTTTTCCTCGACGGTCAGGCGGGCGAACACACGGCGGCCTTCCGGCACGACGGCGATGCTCTTGCGCATGATATGCGAGGAGGGCTGGCCGACCAGCTCTTCGCCCAGGTACTTGATGCTGCCGCTGTGTGCCTGTGGCGAGCCGCACAGGGTCATCAGCAGGGTCGACTTGCCGGCGCCGTTGGCGCCGATCAGCGTGACGATCTCGCCCTGGTTGATTTCCACGTTGACGCTGTGTAGCGCCTGGATCTTGCCGTAGAAGGTGGAAACGTTCTCGAACTTCAGCATTTACGCTTCCCCCAGGTAGGCCTTGATCACATCAGGATTGCAGCGAATCTCTTCCGGCGTGCCATCGGCCAGCGGCGTGCCCTGGTTGATCACCACGATGTGGTCGGAAATGCTCATCACCAGTTTCATGTCGTGCTCGATCAGCAGCACGGTCACGTTGTGCGATTCGCGCAGGTAGCCGATGAGGGCCTTGAGGTCTTCGGTTTCCTTGGGGTTCAGGCCTGCTGCCGGTTCGTCGAGCATGATGATCCGTGGCTGGGTCATCATGCAGCGGGCGATTTCCAGGCGGCGTTGCTGACCGTAGGCCAGGGTGCCGGCGGTACGGTTGGCGAATTCGGTCAGGTTGACCTTCTCCAGCCAGTACTGGGCCCGCTCCATGGCTTCCTTCTCGCTGCGGCGGAAGGACGGGGTCTTGAACAGGCCGGCAAAGAAGTTGGTGTTCAGGTGCCGGTGCTGGGCGATCAGCAGGTTTTCCAGCGCGGTCATTTCCTTGAACAGGCGTACGTTCTGGAAAGTCCGCACCACACCCTTGCGGGCGATCTGGTGGCCGGCCAGGCCCTGGATCGGCTGGCCGTCGAGCAGGATGGTGCCGCCACTTGGCTTGTAGAAGCCGGTCAGGCAGTTGAACACCGTGGTCTTGCCAGCGCCGTTCGGGCCGATCAAGGCCACCACCTGTTTTTCCTTGACGGTCAGGCCCACGCCGTTGACCGCCAACAAGCCGCCGAAGCGCATGCTCAGGCCGCTGACTTGCAGAATTTCGCGGCTCATCGACGCAGCTCCATGTGTGGACGTTGCATAGGCAGCAGGCCTTGCGGACGCCAGATCATCATCAACACCATCAGCGCACCGAACATCAGCATCCGGTATTCGCTGAACTCACGCATCAGCTCAGGCAGCAGGATCATCACGATGGCCGCTAGAATCACGCCCAGCTGAGAGCCCATGCCGCCAAGCACGACGATGGCGAGGATGATCGCCGACTCGATGAAGGTGAACGACTCCGGCGTCACCAGGCCCTGGCGCGCGGCGAAGAAGCTGCCGGCGAAACCGGCGAAGCAGGCACCCAGGGTGAAGGCCGAGAGCTTGATCACGGTAGGGTTCAGGCCCAGCGCGCGGCAGGCGATCTCGTCTTCGCGCAGCGCTTCCCAGGCACGCCCGATCGGCATGCGCAGCAGGCGGTTGATCACGAACAGCGCCAGCAAGGCCAGCAGCAGGGCGACCAGGTAGAGGAAGATGACCTTGTTGATCGAGTTGTATTCCAGCCCGAAGAACTCGTGGAAGGTCTGCATGCCCTCTGCCGCGCGGCGCTCGAAGGTGAGCCCGAAGAACTCGGGTTTGGGGATGTTGCTGATGCCGTTGGGGCCGCCGGTCCAGTCGGTGAGGTTGCGCAGGAACAGGCGAATGATTTCGCCGAAGCCGAGCGTGACGATCGCCAGGTAGTCACCGCGCAGGCGCAGTACCGGGAAGCCGAGCAGGAAGCCGAAGGTCGCGGCCATGAGGCCGGCGATCGGCAGGCAGACCCAGAAGCTCCAGCCCAGGTAGTGCGAGAGCATGGCGTAGCTGTAGGCGCCGACGGCGTAGAAACCGACATAACCCAGGTCGAGCAGGCCGGCCAGGCCGACCACGATGTTCAGGCCCAGGCCCAGCAACACGTAGATCAGGATCAGGGTGGCGATGTCGACCGCGCCGCGCGAGCCGAAGAACGGCCAGATCAGCGCGGCCACGATCAGGCCGAGGATGATCCAGCGCTGGGTCTTGGGCAGGGTCAGGAAGTTGCTGACCGAAGGCGGGATCAGTTTGCGATCCGAGCGCCCGCCCATCACCGAACTCCACTGCTTGTC
Source organism: Pseudomonas wayambapalatensis (assembly GCF_049942315.1). Taxonomy (NCBI): domain Bacteria; kingdom Pseudomonadati; phylum Pseudomonadota; class Gammaproteobacteria; order Pseudomonadales; family Pseudomonadaceae; genus Pseudomonas; species Pseudomonas wayambapalatensis. Next base: position 3,374 of record NZ_JBNFMU010000132.1, on the reverse strand, counting down.
GAACAGCACGCGCAGGAACATCAGTATCGAACACACGGCAATGATGCTGATGGTGAAGCTGCCCTGGCTGTGCACGATCAGGCTGATGCCGTCGATGCTCAGCTTCAGGCCCAGCACCGGGAAGGCGACGGCCCAGACCAGCAAGGCGCTGAAGAACGCCTGTTTGAGATTTCTGTTCATACTTTTTCAACCTCCGGACGGCCCAGGATGCCGGTCGGCCGGAACAGCAAGACGAGAACCAACAAGCCAAACGCCACCACATCCTTGTATTGGTCGCCGAAGATGTCGGCGCCGAAGGCTTCGGCCACACCCAGCACCAGCCCGCCGAGCATGGCGCCCGGAATGCTGCCGATGCCGCCCAGTACCGCCGCGGTGAAGGCCTTCAGGCCCACCAGGAAACCGGCGTTGGGGTTGATCACCCCGTACTGCATGCTCAGCAGTACGGCCGCCACGGCCGCCAGGGCAGCACCGATGACGAAGGTCAGGGCGATGATGTTGTTGGTGTTGATGCCCAGCAGGTTGGCCATCTTGATGTCCTCGGCGCAGGCGCGGCAGGCGCGGCCCAGACGGGAACGGGAGATGAACAGGGTCAGGCAGGTCATGGCCACCAGAGTGACCACGAACACCAGGATCTGCATGTAGGACACCAGCACTTCCTCCGCACCGCCCGGGCCGAACGAGAAGGCGCCCGGAATCAGGTTGGGGATGGATTTGTCCTTGGAGTCCTGCGACAGGAGCACGGTGTTCTGCAGGAAGATCGACATGCCGATGGCGGAAATCAGCGGGATCAGGCGGTTGCTGTTACGCAGCGGTCGGTAGGCGACCCGCTCGATGCTGTAGCCATAGGCACTGGTGACGCAGATGGTGGCGACGAAGGCCACGGTCATGAGGATCGGCAGCGAGTGAATGCCCATCATGGCCAGCCCCGCGAGGGCGATGAAGGCCACGTAGGATCCGATCATGTACACTTCGCCGTGGGCGAAGTTGATCATCCCGATGATGCCGTACACCATCGTGTAACCGATGGCGATCAAGGCATAGGTGCTGCCGATGGTCAATCCATTAACCAGTTGTTGGAAGAAATGGTAGATCTCAGGCATTACAGCGCTCCTAAAAACCTGATTTGCATTTCGCTGGCGGGCGATGGGCCCGGCCCGTTTCGTGGTCTTCGCCAAGTCAGTGGGCACAGCCAGGAAACCGCGGGTGACGGTTTTAAGATTTTCAGGTGAACCGGCTCCCGGATCGCGGGAATCAGGTCCATGAACCTCGTAAAACAAAGCCCACTGCTCGCACAGTGGGCTTCTCGGTCAGCTATTAGTCACGCAGTTACTGAGGGGAGACTTCGGTCTTCGGCTTGCCGAAGTGCCATTCGTAGACCACGAACTTGAAGTCTTTCAGGTCGCCTTTCTCGTCGTAGGACAGCTCGCCGGTCGGGGTCTTGAACTTGCCGGCGTGGATGGCGGCTGCCACCTTGTCGGTGTCTTCGGACTTGGCGGCTTCGATACCCTTGGCGATCAGCTCGACAGCGGAGTAGGCCGGGAACACGAACGGACCGCTTGGATCCTTGCCGTCAGCCTTGATGGCGTCGACGATGGCCTTGTTCTCAGGGTCAGCGTCGAACGACTTCGGCAGGGTGACCAGCAGGCCTTCGGAAGCGCCCTGGGCGATCTGCGAGATGGAGTCGTTGCCGACACCTTCCGGCCCCATGAACTTGGCTTTCAGGCCCTTCTCTTGCGCCTGGCGCAGGATCAGGCCCAGCTCTGGGTGGTAGCCGCCGTAGTAGACGAAGTCGACGTTGTTCTGCTTGAGCTTCTGGATGATCGAGGAGAAGTCCTTGTCACCGGCGTTCAGGCCTTCGAAGACGGCGACCTTGGTGCCTTTCTTCTCGAGGGTCTGCTTGACCGCGGTAGCGATGCCTTCACCGTACTGCTGCTTGTCGTGCAGGACGGCAACGACCTTGGGCTTGACGTGGTCGGCGATGTAGTTGCCGGCCGCCGGGCCCTGGGCGCTGTCCAGACCGATGGTGCGGAAGATCAGCTTGTAGCCACGCGCGGTGATTTCCGGGGAGGTGGCGGCAGGGGTGATCATGATCACGCCTTCGTCTTCGTAGATGTCGGACGCAGGCTGGGTGGAGCTGGAGCACAAGTGGCCGATGACGAACTTGACGCCGTCGTTGACCACTTTGTTGGCGACTGCAACGGCCTGTTTCGGGTCGCACGCGTCGTCATATTCCTTGGCCTCGAGCATCTTGCCGTCGACGCCACCCTTGGCGTTGATGTCTTTGATGGCCTGTTTGGCGCCGATGAACTGCATGTCGCCATATTGCGTGACCGGACCGGTCTTGGGACCGGCGATGCCGATCTTGATGGTGTCGGCGGCAAACGAATGGCTGGCTACCCCGGCCAGGACCATTGCGGCGAACAGCTTGGAAATCTTGATCATAGTGCTCCACTCATTCTGTTGTAATTCTTATAGTCCTGGCGGCCAGGGCTACAGACCGGGCGGGATTTGCGGCACGCTCGTGCCATGTCGCAAGCCCACCTTCCCCCGGAACATGTCCCGGAACTGTACCGGTACAGTGTAGAGCGCTGTCCGAGCGCTTGAAAAGCGGGCGAAAAGCGCCTGTTTCCCGGGGTGTCGCATGATCGACATAAAGATATAGAAAAGCGCCATCACTTTGCCTCTATCCCGAGCCCAACCCCATATAACCGGGGCCCGTCGATCAAATTACGTATTTGAAACCGGGTTTTTCTGCAAAAATGCCGGCCTTTTCAAATGGCCATTCTGTCGGCAGGAAAACCCATGACTGATCACACAAGCACCCTCTATGCCAAATTGCTCGGCGAGACCGCGATTATCGAGTGGAAAGCCTTGGAGCGTTTCTGGGCCAAGGGTGACCTGATTTGGGTCGACTCCAGCCTGGATCTGATCGCCGTTGCCGAGGCGATGGCCGAGAATCGCAGCGAAATCTTCGCCAAGTGGCGTAACGATGGCGTTGTCGGACCGCTCAGTGCAGAGCAGGCGCTAGACCTGCAAAGCCGCGATCCCGAGATCTGGGCGGTGGTAGTTTCGCCGTTCATCGTGATCCAGGTGAAGAAAGCGGAATAACTGCGGGCTTTTTTAGTGCGTAAAAGTAGTTGATTGCACCTTGTTGGTGCGTGTTGACGCTGACGTAAGGTGGAAGTAAGTAACAAGTCGCCGCTGCGTTCGCCACTGCGGTAACAGTTTACGGGATGCGTAATATCCCCGTAGGAGCGGGCTTGGGCGCGGAGGGGTAGCCAACAGAACCACCACCCTCCCAGAAAAACCAGCACAGCGAAACGCCACCCCCCCCAGAAGCCCATGCCCAAACCCCACCAACCCCCCCCCCCCTC
>NZ_JBNFMU010000131.1:0-37878 GCF_049942315.1 Pseudomonas wayambapalatensis | reverse complement strand
GCGCCTGCAGGCCGTGCTCGACAGCATCGACGACGGCCTGCTGATCATCGATCGCCAAGGCCGCCTGGAGCACCTCAACCCCGTGGCTCAACGGCAGTTGGGCTGGGATGCCTCCCGGCTCGGCAGTAGCCTGGCCGAAGCCCTGAGCCGTCCGGAGCTGGAGCAACAGATGCGCCAGGTGCTGCGCGGCGGCAGCCTGGACCGGCCACCGGATGACCTGAGCATCGAGGTGGACGAAGAGACCCGCCTGCTGACCTTCAGCCTGACGCCCGTCAGCCATCCGCAGGGGCCGATTCTCGGCGCGGTGATGGTGTTGCATGACGTGACCGAACAGCGTGCCTTCGAGCGCGTACGCAGCGAGTTCGTCCTGCGTGCCTCCCATGAACTGCGCACGCCGGTCACCGGCATGCACATGGCCTTCGGCCTGCTACGCGAACGGATCACCTTCCCGCCCGAAGCGCGGGAAAACGATCTGCTCGACACCATCGGCGAAGAAATGCAGCGTCTGACCCAACTGATCAACGACCTGCTCAATTTCTCTCGCTACCAGAGCGGGCTGCAGAAACTGGAACTGGCGCCCTGCACACTCGATGACTTGCTGGAGCGGGCCCGGGCACGCTTCGCCGAATCGGCGGCGCACAAGCAGATCGAACTGGTCAGCGAGCTTGAGCGTCCGCTGCCGCACATTCAGGTCGACCTTGCGCAGATCGACCGGGTGCTGGACAACCTGCTGCACAACGCCATCCGCCACACCGCCAGCGGCGGGCACATTCGCCTGCACGCACGGCGGCATGCCGAGCGGGTGATTATCAGCGTCGAGGACGACGGCGAAGGCATCGCCTATGGCCAGCAGGGGCGGATCTTCGAGCCGTTCGTGCAGGTCGGGCGCAAGAAAGGTGGCGCAGGGCTGGGCCTGGCCTTGTGCAAGGAAATCGTGCAACTGCATGGCGGGCGCATGGGCGTGTTCTCGCGGCCGGGGCAGGGGACGCAGTTCTACATGGCACTGCCGGTGTGAGGCGTCGGCTCAAGGCTCATCATCGAGCCGCCGCCCGCCCATCCGCCGTCCTCGGGTGATCAGCTCAGCGAACTGTCGGGCGTTGAGCGGATGGGCGAACAGCCAACCCTGCCCATAGTTGACTCCTTCGCTGTTGAGCAACACGGCCTGGTCCTCGCACTCGATCCCCTCGGCGATCACCCGCAGGTGCAGGTCATGGGCCATGCGGATGATGTGCGGGGCAACGCCACTGCTGGCGGCGTCGTGGCCCAGGGCGTCGATGAACGCCTTGTCGATCTTCAGGCAATCGACCGGCAGGGTCTGCAGGTAAGCGAGGCTACAGTAACCGGTGCCGAAGTCATCGATCAGTACCTGATGCCCGACCGAGCGCAGCGCCTGCAGGTTGTCGCGAGCCACCACCACATCGATCAGGCCGCGCTCGGTCACTTCGAACGCGATCTGCGTTGCAGACACCCGATGATGGGCCAGCAAGCGCGCTGCGACCCGGCCGATACGCGGCACCATCACATCGCACGCCGCCAGGTTCACCGAGATGTACAGGTGCCGATTGGCCCGCAGCAGCTGGCCCAGTTGCTCCAGTACTCGCTGCAGGACGAAATCGGTGATCTGGCGGATCTGCCCGGTGTTCTCGGCAAGCGGGATGAACAACTCCGGGCTGGTCAGGCTGCCATCCGGTCGCCGCCAGCGCACCAGTGCTTCGGCGCCGACACAGCGGCGACTGTCCAGCTCGAAGATCGGCTGGTAGAGCACCTGCAACTCGCCACGGCGCAGCGCCTGCTGCAACTCCGAGCTCATCGAGCGACGCTGCAGGATCAGTTGCAGCACCAGCCAACCGATGCAGCAGGCGAGCAGCAGGCTGCCGGGGAACAGCAACCAGAGCATGCCGTTGAGCTTCAGCGGCAAGCTTGCACGAGGGGCGATGAGGACGAGTTGGTAGTCCGGCGACTTGGTCGGCATCCGGTAGACGAGGCGGTCGCTGAGCTCGATCAGCGCCTTGCGCGACGGCGGCGGCCAGTCCGGCGCCGGTGGCCAGGGCTGGGGAGGGCCCAGCACCGGGATCGCCCGACTGCCGCGGTCGAGCACCACCAGCAGGCTGCCACCGGGCGGGAGATCGACCACGTCGGTCAGGTGGCCACGTGAGGTGGACACCAGGAAGTGGCCACGCCCCAGCATCAACGCAGCGAGATTTTCGTTCGGCTCGGTGGTGGTGTTCAGCCAGTAGCTGTAGGTGGGCCCTTGGATATCGGGGGCGCGCATGGGCCGCATGACCTGCTCTGCGCCTCGGCTGGAACAGGCGATGTCACCGTCGACATAGGCCGCCTCATAGACAAAGCGGTAGCTCAGGCCCACCTGACGCAGCGCAGACAACATCGCTGGATCACAGCCGCGTATCGGCAGCGTCTGCAACTGGTCGACCCCCTCGCGCAATTGCCCGAACACTTGCTCGAGGCGCTCGAGGAAGCGCTCGCCGCGGGCATTCATCTGCGCGCTTTCGCTCTGTTTCATCTGCTGCAGAGTGACACCGAAGCTGGCGGCCAGCAGCAGCGCAGCACTGGCCAATGCGACCAGGGAGGCCAACAGCCAGGGGCGGTAGAAAATTTGGCGCACAGAAGCGATGAACGAAGACATGCGCGGCATCCAGTTGAATACCAAAGGTATAGCAACTGGATGAACAGTTGGCGCGGTGCGATAGGCGGTCCTGATTCACCGCATGCTGTTGAGCACCTGCAGTATTGCCGCGGTCTGCGCATCGGGCATGCCGTCGAAGCGCTGCGCACGGAAGTGCATCTGGAAAGCGGCGATGACATGGCGGGTCGAGACATCCAGCTCGCCGGTCTGCTCGATGGCATAGCCGAAACGGGCCAGTTGTTGCTGGTACCAGAGCGGGCTCGGTGGATTGGCCTCGAAATACACCTGCTGGCGCGCCACGGAGGCGGCGTTCGGCCAGATCCCCAGGCCTGCGTCAGCCAGGCGCTTCCAGGGGAACAGCGGCCCAGGGTCGAGCTTGCGCAAAGGCGCGATGTCGCTGTGGCCAATGATGTTGCGCGGCTGGATGTTGTTGCGCTGGACGATATCCTTGACCAGGGCGATCACTGCCTCGATCTGCGCCTCGCTGTAGGGGTGCCAGACACGCCCGCTCGGGGTATCGGTATAGCCTGGATTGACGATCTCGATACCGATCGAGCTCGAGTTGAGCCAGGTGCGGCCCTGCCACTGGCTGTCGCCGGCGTGCCAGGAGCGGCGGTTTTCATCCACCAGTTGATAGACCGTGGCATTGCCGTCGCCAACCAGGTAATGGCTGCTGACCTCACCTTGAGTCAGCAGCGCTAGCGAGCGCTCCAACGAAGCGTTGGTGTAGTGCAGGACGACGAACTGGATGCGGCTGTCCTGATTCGCCGAGGTGTGGCTGCGGTCGATGCGCAGACCGCTGGAGCAGCCGGCGAGCATGATGAGGAGAAGGGCGGTAGCGAGCGTTTTCATCGGATGGAGGCACGTCATGTGTCGGTATAAGCGCTACAGTATAACGTGCTATCGCCGATTACCCATTCCCCAACGCTGCCCACTCAGCGGACGCACATCACCTGGAACGCCAACGAGTTGTCACCGCTCGGCCCCATGAGGTCCACCAGTTGCGTCATGACATTGACCTGCGCAGCGACAGGTTTCCCGATGACCTTGGCCTGCCCATGCAGTTGCCGGTCGAAGCTGCTTGCGTCGATCGCCGACACTGAGCAGAAATCAGGGTCTTGCTGGATGATGCGTGGGTTGAGCACCAGCTTGTACTGCACGTAATAATTATCCAGCGCCGCTTTCTCGACCTTCGAGATCCATTCGGACGACTGGCGCAGTACCTTGCCGTCAGCGCCAACATCGGCAGTATGAATCACATCCTTGGCCATGGCGCCTGCCTGCAAGGACAGCCCCGCCACCAGCGCGAGGCTCAATCTTGTCAGTTTCATCGAGTGCTCCTCCGTACGTTCGGTCTGTGTGCACTGGCTATCCAGCAGTGCACGGACAGTGTCGAACGCCACAGGGGTGGGGTAGCGGTACTTATCTACCCCTGCTCGACGCGATTGCGCCCCTGATCCTTGGCGCGGTACAGCGCTTCGTCCGCGCGCTTGAGCACCTGGTCGCCACGTTCGCCGGAACGGAAGGCACTGACGCCGATGGACGTGGTGATCACCACGCGCTCCCCCTTGAAGTGGAACGGGCAGGCCTCGATCGCCGCGCGCATCGTCTCGGCGACCTGCAGCGCTGCAGGGGGTGATGTCTGGGGCAGCAGCAGGACGAACTCCTCGCCACCAAAGCGGGCAATGAAGTCGCGCCCGCGCAAGCGCTTGCGCAATTGGTCGGCAACGATCTTCAGCACCTTGTCGCCGGCCAGATGGCCATAGCCGTCGTTGATGCGTTTGAAATGATCGAGGTCGAGGATGGCCATGGCCAGGTGGCCGCCGTTCTCCTGCCAGTCGGCAAGCTCGCGCTCGACCCGTTCGCTCCAGGCGGCGCGGTTGGGCAGACCGGTCAGCGGATCGACCAGTGCTTTCTGGCGCTGTTCTTCCAGATGCTCACGGTAGCCAAGCGCCTCCTGCTCCATGCTCGCCACTCGCTCGGCCAGGCCCTGCAGGCGTCCGGCCAGCTCCTGCTCACGGCGGTCACGCTCGTGCTGGTGCTCATCCATGGTGACCAGCAGGCCCTCGAGCCGGTTGTCCAGCAGGTGCTTGAGGCTGTCGATGTCTACTGCGCCCTGGACGCTGCTCTGCAGGCCATCGACCTGTTCGCGCAGCTGGCTGTCCAGCTCGCGGGCGGCGGTGCTGTTGTCGGCGTGTCCCTCGCTGGCCTCCTGCAGATGGCTCTGGAAGGTCTCCAGGCGCTCGTTGATCTGCTGCAGGTAGGCTTCGAATTCATGCTGGCCGCTGTCGTTGATTGCCAGCATCAACACCGCAAGGTCGTCCAGCACCGGGATCAGCTCATACCAGTTCAGACCGCGCGCCACCCGATCGCGCATATCCAGGGCCTGGGCCTTGTGGCGCTCAGGCAGGCTGAGGTCATCGAGCAAACCGATGAGGGTTTCCTCGATGTGCGCGGCAACCTGACTGTAGGGCGGCTCCACGGCATCCGGCAGGTCGTAGGGGCCGTCCTCGGCAAGCGGCTCGTCCTCCAGCGGCTCGGGGGTGTCGGCGTCTTCCTGTGGCGAGCCGTCGGCGACAGGCTGCGGTTCGACTGGCTCAGGCTCGGCGGCAGCTTCAACAGGTGCGGGGTGGGTAAGGTCGGCTTGCTCGGGGGCCTCGGCGACGGGCTCCACCTGCTCGACAGACGGGGTGACTTCCGGCGCGGGCAGCGCGACTTCCGGGGCCGGCTCGGGTGCCGGCTGCACCGCAGGCAGGGGCTGCAGCTCATCGGCGTCGAGCACGCGGGGCGGGGCCGGCGGTTGCGCCTCGGGCAAATGGACGGGCGGAGCTTCGGTCACCGCCTCGACGTGCACCGCAGCGCGCGGCAATGCTGGCACCTGCTCCGGCTCTGGTGCGACCTGAGAGCCGTCTTCACGACCGCCGAACAGCCGCTGCAACAAGCCCGGACGCGCCTCTTCGGTCACCTTGCGCAGCGACGACAACGCTCGCCCTTGCAGCCCGCTGAGCTCACCCAGTAGCGGCGGCAGCTCACGCGACTGGCTGACGCCACCGTCGAGTTTCTTGGCCAGCTTCTTCAGGGGGCGGGAAACATCGCCAGGCAGTTCCAACCCTTGCAGTTGGGTGACCAGCGAGGTCAGCGCATCGCTGACCTGGTTCATGCGCGTTTCGCGACGCTGTTCAGACTCCAGCACCGCCTTTTCCAGGCGTGGAATGAGCCCGGCAAGCCCCGCGTCCATGCTGTCGCTGCGGATGACCTCGCGCATTTCCTTCATGCACTGGTCGACGACCTTGTCGCTACCCTCGGCGGCCAGCGTGCTGCGGACCAGGCCACGGCGCAGCAGGTCGAGGCGGGCTTCCCAACGGCGCTCGAGTTTCTCCTGCCGTTCGATGCTTTTTAGATATTTTTCTTTCCAGCGCTCGGCTTCGTCGGTCATGCCTGGATCCGCAACGGTAATGGCATCAGGGAGTATGTGAATACTGGATTTCGGCGCGAAGCGCGAACTCTTGAGTGTGTCAGCGCACGACCGGCAGGGTATCCACAGTCAGGGCATCCGGCAATCGGATCTCGACCGCGACAGGCAGGTGGTCGGAAATTGGCTGCGACAGCACTTCGACCCGTTCTAGCGTCAGGCTCGGGCTGAGCAGGATGTGATCCAGGCAGCGTTGCGGGCGCCAGCTGGGGAAGGTCGCCTCGACCTGTGGGGCGATCAGGCCGAGGTCGCGCAGGGGCGAGCGCTCGAGCAGGTCGTTGGCGTGGGTGTTCATGTCGCCCATGAGGATCTGGTGGCGGTAGCCGCCGATCAGCTCACGGACATACCCCAGTTGCAGGGCGCGGGTCTTGGCGCCCAGCGCCAGGTGCATCATCACCACGATCAGCGCGTTCTCGCCTTCGCCAAAGCGCACCAGGATCGCCCCGCGACCGGACGGACCGGGCAGGGGGTGGTCTTCAAGGTGCTGGGGCTTGAGTCGGCTGAGCACGCCGTTGCTGTGCTGGGCGAAGCGCCCGAGATTGCGGTTGAGCTGCTGGTACCAGTAAGGGAAGGCGCCGAGCTGGGCCAGGTGCTCGACCTGGTTGACGTAGCCCGAGCGCAGGCTGCCGCCGTCGGCTTCCTGCAGGGCAACCAGGTCGAAATCACCGAGCAGGTCGCCGATCTTCTGCAGATTGCCGGCCCGCCCGGTATGCGGCAGCAGGTGCTGCCAGCTGCGGGTCAGGTAGTGGCGGTAGCGCTCGGTGCTGATGCCGACCTGGATATTGAAGCTGAGCAGCCGCAGGCGACCATCCTCCGGCAGGCCTGGGGCCTGCAGATGATGTTCGTTGACCCGCGGCTGGTGCAGGCCAACACTTCGCGTGGTACGCAAGCGGGCCATGGCTGCGCCGCTTACTTAGCGGCACGCTCCTTGGCGATCAGTTGGTCGGCGACGTTCAGGACGCCTTCCGGCCCGCCAGCGGTACCCAGGTCGAAGCGGTACTTGCCGTTGACCACCATGCTCGGCACGCCGGTGATTTCGTACTTCTTCGCCAGTTCCTTGGCCTGGTTGACCTGGCCCTTGATGGCGAACGAGTTGAAGGTGGCGAGGAACTTGTCCTTGTCCACGCCTTGGGTGGCGAGGAAGTCGGCCATGTCGTTCGGGTCGGTCAGGCGCTTGCGCTGGTTCTGGATGGCATCGAAGACTGCGGCGTGGACCTTGTGCTCGACGCCCATGGCTTCGAGGGTCAGGAACATCTGGCCGTGGGCATCCCAAGGGCCGCCGAACATGGCCGGGACGCGCTTGAAGTTGACGTCTGCCGGCAGCTTGTCGACCCAGGGGTTGATGGTGGGTTCGAAGTGGTAGCAGTGCGGGCAGCCGTACCAGAACAGCTCGACGACTTCGATCTTGCCAGGTTCGGATACTGGAACAGGGTTGCTCAGCTCGATGTACTCCTTGCCGGCGGTGGCAGGCTCTGCGGCCTGTACGGCAGTCATACCGATAACGCTGGCAGCGACCAGCGCAGCGCTGAGAATCAGTTTACGCATGCTTTACTCCTGAGCATTCATTGGTCGCCTCGACGCGGCCTATGCTGTGACAGGCCATGAAGGGCTCGAGTTCTGTAGTGTAACGGCTGGGACCATAAAAAAGGGCGGCCTGCGCCACCCTTTTCATGTTTAGCGATGTTGCATTAACCGAGTGTTAACGCCCGGCCTCAGTGCAGCCCCTGGATATAGCTGGCCAGCGCCTCGATATCCTTGTTGCTCAGCTTGCCGGCGATGGTGCGCATGGTCATGGCATCGCCATCGTTGGTGCGGTTGCCTTCACGGAAGTCGGTGAGCTGCTTGCTGACATACTGCGAGTGCTGGCCGCTCAGGTGAGGGAAGCCGGCCAGGGCGATGCCTGCGCCATTGGGCGAGTGGCAACCGGTACAGGCCGGCATGCCTTTCTCCAGGTCACCGCCGTTGAACAGCGCACGACCACGCTCTACCAGCTTGGGATCTGCCGCGCCGACACTGCCTTTCTGGCTGGCGAAGTAGGCGGCGATATCGGCCAGGTCCTGGTCATTGAAGGCCGCCAGCATGCCGGTCATCTCCAGCACCGTGCGCTTGCCCGACTTGATGTCGTGCAGTTGCTTCTCAAGGTAGCGCTGGCCCTGGCCGGCCAGTTTCGGGAAGTTCGGCGCCAGGCTGTTGCCGTCAGGGTTATGGCAGGCACCACAGACCGCAGTCTTCGCCTGGCCGGCAGCGGCATCGCCTTTGATGGGGTCGGCAGCAGTGGCCGCACCTGCGACACCCATGGTCAACAGCAGACTCACGAATAGTTTGTTCATCAGCTAATCCAACACGGCTAAGGGTGAAATGTTATGTATCGGGACTGCCGCTCATCCAAAGGATGACCAATCGGTAGTCCTCGGCACTGCAGTCCATGCACAATCCACGCGGCGGCATAGCCTTGAAACCCTGGGTAACATGCGCCACCAGTACATCCAGACCTCGCGCCAGCCTCGGCTCCCAGGCCGCCGCATCGCCCTTCCTGGGGGCCTGTGGCAGCTGACCGGCGTGACAGGCCGCACATGTGCGGTTGTACAACGCCTCGGGATCCTGTGTAGCCTGTGCGCTGAAAAACGGCTGGAACATACCGACCGCCAGCAGCCATTTCGCCATGCGGAACGACCTGACAGGGTTGGGGGCCGCGCTGCGTTCTGATGCGCGAGCTAGTGATCGACACCCCATGCTCGTTCTCCTTCGCTGGGAGAATGAGCACACAAAAACTGGGGCATTATATACTTCCGCCCTCCAAACGGAAACGCGGCCTGGATCAGGCAACACCCACATCGGATATCCCATGCAAGTCAAGAACCCCATCCTCGGCCTCTGCCAGAAAGCCAAATTCGCCCTCAGCGCTGCCAAGGTCGAACAATGCCCGGAAGACCAGGGCTACGAGGTGGCTTTCGCCGGCCGCTCCAACGCCGGTAAATCCAGCGCCCTCAATACCCTGACCCATGCCAGCCTGGCGCGTACCTCCAAGACCCCGGGGCGCACCCAGCTGTTGAATTTCTTCAGTCTGGACGATGAACGGCGTTTGGTCGACCTGCCAGGTTACGGTTATGCGAAAGTGCCGATTCCGCTCAAGCAGCACTGGCAGAAACACCTGGAGGCCTACCTGGGCGGGCGCGAATGCCTGCGGGGCGTGATCCTGCTGATGGATGTGCGCCACCCGATGACCGACTTCGACAAGATGATGCTCGACTGGGCCAAGGCCAGCGGCATGCCCATGCACATCCTGCTGACCAAGGCTGACAAGCTCACTCACGGCGCGGGCAAGAACACCCTGCTCAAGGTGCAGTCGGAAATTCGCAAGGGCTGGGGCGACGCGGCGTCCATCCAGCTGTTCTCGGCACCCAAGCGCCAGGGGCTGGAAGAGGCCTATCGGGTCTTGGCGGATTGGATGGAGCTGGAAGACAAGCCGGTGGCTTGAAGATCCACCTGCAATCTGTGGCGGCGGGCTGGTCCGCTGCCACAGGCTTCTCCAGCAGCGATGAGGCAAATTCCGGGCAAAAAAAACCCCGGACTTCATATGGGGAGGGGGAAGTTCGGGGTCCAAGTCCGGACCGCTAGGGCGGGGTCCAGATATCTGCCAACACTTAACACAACATAGGAGCATCGAAAGGCTTCACCAGCCATTCAGTTACTCTGAGTTCCGGTTCACCGGTTTAGTTCCGAAGCCTTGAAAACTATTTGCGATAGTTTCATGAATCTTCAGAACCGGGGGGCGAGGAGCCGACCCTGCGGATCTGCGGCACTACGACACAGATCCTACTCTTCTTCGCCCTACCGTTTAGTGAGCTTCGTCCCAATTCGAGCCTACGCCGACTTCGACCAGCAACGGAACGTCGAGCTGCGCGGCGTTGCTCATGTAGGGGCGAATTTCGGCCTTCACCTGTTCGACCAGGTCTTCACGCACCTCCAGCACCAGTTCATCGTGCACCTGGAGAATCACCCGGGCATCCAGGCCACTGTCGCTCAGCCAGTTGTCCACCGCGACCATGGCGCGCTTGACGATGTCGGCCGCCGTACCCTGCATCGGCGCGTTGATCGCGGTACGCTCGGCACCTTTGCGCAGGGCCGGATTCTTGGCATTGATGTCCGGCAGGTACAGGCGCCGCCCGAACAAGGTTTCGACGAAGCCCTGCTCGGCGGCCTGGGTGCGGGTGCGCTCCATGTAGGCCAGCACGCCGGGATAGCGCGCGAAGTAGCGGTCGATGTAGTCCTGCGACTGCTTGCGATCGACGCCGATCTGCTTGGCCAGGCCGAAGGCGCTCATGCCGTAGATCAAGCCGAAGTTGATGGCCTTGGCGCTGCGACGCTGGTCGTTGGTGACTGCATCCAGCGCCACGCCGAATACTTCTGCGGCCGTCGCGCGGTGCACATCAAGGTCATTGCGGAAGGCGTGCAGCAGGCCTTCATCCTTGGCCAGGTGGGCCATGATGCGCAGCTCGATCTGCGAGTAGTCCGCGGCCAGCAGCTTGTAGCCGGGGCTGGCAACGAAGGCCTGGCGGATGCGTCGGCCTTCGGGAGTGCGTACCGGAATGTTCTGCAGGTTCGGATCGCTGGACGACAAGCGCCCGGTGGCGGCCACCGCCTGCTGGTAGGAGGTGTGGATACGCCCGGTACGCGGGTTGATCTGGTCCGGCAGCTTGTCGGTATAGGTGCTCTTGAGCTTGCTCAGGGAGCGGTACTCCATCAGCACCGTCGGCAGCGGATAGCCTTCGGCGGCCAGGTCCGCGAGCACGGCTTCGGCCGTGGAAGCCTGGCCCTTGGCAGTCTTGCTCAGTACCGGCATGCCCAGCTTATCGTAGAGGATCACCCCCAGTTGCTTGGGTGAACCCAGGTTGAATTCTTCGCCCGCCAGCTCGAACGCCCGACGCTCGAGCTCGACCATCTTCACGCCCAGCTCACCGCTCTGCACCTTGAGCAGCTCCGCGTCGACCAACGCGCCCTGGCGCTCGATCCTGGCCAGCACCGGCACCAGCGGCATCTCGATGTCCATCAGCACCGGCTGCACGCTGGGCGTTTTCGCCAGGCGTGCCTGCAGTGCGTGGTGCAGGCGCAGGGTGATGTCGGCATCTTCGGCGGCGTACGGGCCAGCCTTGTCCAGATGGATCTGGTTGAAGGTCAGCTGCTTGGCGCCCTTGCCAGCGATATCCTCGAAGGCGATGGTGCTGTGGTCGAGGTACTTCTGCGCCAGGCTGTCCATGTCGTGACGCGTGGCGGTGGAGTCGAGCACATAGGATTCGAGCATGGTGTCATAGGCCACGCCACGCATCTGGATCGGCAGCGAAGCGTTGGCCAGGATGTTGATGTCGTACTTGGCGTTCTGCCCGACCTTGGCCTTGGCCGGGTCTTCCAGCAACGGCTTGAGCGCCTTCAGCACCGCGTCGCGGTCCAACTGCTTCGGAGCACCTTCGTAGTCGTGGGCCAGCGGCACATAGGCCGCTTCATGGGGCTCGACCGCGAACGACAGGCCGACCAGCTCCGCACGCTGGGCATCCAGGCCGGTGGTCTCGGTGTCGAAGGCGAACAGCGGCGCCTGGCGCAGCTTCTCGAGCCAGACATCGAAGCGCGCCTGGTCGAGGATGGTTTCGTATTTCGCCTCGACCTGGGCCGCAGGCTCCTCGACCGGAGCAATGGTGTCACCCTCCCGGGCGGCGTCGCGCTGTACCTCGGCGACCCAGCTCTTGAACTCCATTTCGGTGTACAGCGCCAGCAATGCTTCACGGTCCGGCTCGCCGCACACCAGGGCATCGACCTCGACATCCAGCTCGACATCGACCTTGATGGTCGCCAGCTCATACGACAGGAACGCCGCGTCGCGGTGCTCCTCAAGCTTGGCCGGCAGGGTCTTGGCGCCGCGAATGGCCAGGCCCGGCACCTTGTCGAGGTTCTCGTACAGGTCACGCAGGCCGCCACCGATACCGGTCAACAGGCCCACGGCGGTCTTCTCGCCGACTCCCGGAACACCCGGGATGTTATCGACCTTGTCGCCCATCAGGGCCAGGAAGTCGATGATGTGCTCGGGACCGACGCCGAACTTCTCGTGCACGCCAGCCACGTCGAGCACCGTGCCGGTCATGGTGTTGACCAGGGTGATGTGGCCGTCTACCAGTTGCGCCATGTCCTTGTCGCCGGTCGAGATGATGACCGGACGCCCGGCTGCCGCACTGCTGCGGGCCAGGGTGCCGATCACGTCGTCGGCCTCGACGCCTTCGACGCACAGCAGCGGGTAGCCCAGGGCCCTGACGCTGGCGTGCAGCGGCTCGACCTGCACGCGCAGATCGTCGGGCATGCTCGGGCGGTTGGCCTTGTACTCGGCGAACATGGCATCGCGGAAAGTGCCGCCCTTGGCGTCGAAGACCACCGCGAACAGGCTGTCCGGGTATTGCTTGCGCAGGCTCTTGAGCATGTTCAGCACGCCCTTGACCGCACCGGTGGGCATGCCCTTGGACGTGGTCAGCGGCGGCAGGGCGTGAAAGGCGCGGTAGAGGTAGGACGAACCGTCCACCAGGACGAGAGGCGCTTGGCTCATGAGGAGAATCAACCTTTTCGACGGGTCCGGAGCTAGAATAGCCGGATCAGTGACGACAAAAGGACTTAGGTTATCATGCGTACACCCATTCGCCTGTTACTGCTCAGCCTGCTGGCCACCATGCCGGTCGTTACGCTGGCGGCGGACGACGCCCCATCGGCAGATCCCGATGTGACCATTCGCACGGAAGGCGACAGAACCATCCAGGAGTACCGTCAGAACGGTTTCCTGTATGCGATCAAGATCACGCCGAAAAACGGCAAGCCTTATTTCCTGGTACGCGCCGATGGCTCCGATGGCAATTTCATTCGATCCGACCAGCCGGACATGCTGATTCCGTCCTGGAAGATCTTCGAATGGTAAGCTAGTAACGCGTATCGTTCTTATCAACCAGGCACTTCCTCCTGGAAGTGCCCGTATGGGCAACTTTTCAACATGTCAGTCTTCACCCCTGTGTCCCGGCCTGAGCTGGAAACCTTTCTGGCGCCATACGAGCTGGGCCGTCTGCTCGACTTCCAGGGCATTGCCGCCGGAACCGAAAACAGCAATTTCTTCGTAAGCCTGGAAAAAGGGGAATTCGTACTGACGCTGATCGAGCGTGGGCCGGCCGAAGACATGCCGTTCTTCATCGAACTGCTCGACGTGCTGCATGACGCCGACATGCCCGTCCCCTACGCGGTGCGCGATCGCGACGGCAATGGCCTGCGCGAACTGTGCGGCAAGCCGGCACTGCTGCAGCCGCGGCTGTCGGGCAAGCACGTCAAGGCGCCGAACAATCAGCACTGCGCCCAGGTCGGCGAGTTGCTGGCGCATATCCACCTGGCGACCCGTGAGCGCATCATCGAGCGCCGCACCGACCGCGGCCTGGACTGGATGCTGGCGTCCGGCGCCGAGCTGCTGGCCGGGCTCGACGCCAGCCAGGTGGCGCTGCTGCAACCGGCGCTGGACGAGATCAACGTGCACAAGGCGCAGATCCTCGCCCTGCCACGGGCCAACCTGCACGCCGACCTGTTCCGCGACAACGTGATGTTCGAAGGCACCCACCTGACCGGTCTGATCGACTTCTACAATGCCTGTTCCGGGCCGATGCTGTACGACATCGCCATCACCGTGAATGACTGGTGCCTGAACGAAGCGGGCGGCATCGACCTGCCGCGCGCCCAGGCACTGTTGGGCGCCTACGCCGCGCTGCGGCCGTTCACCGCCGCCGAGGCCGAGCTGTGGCAGGTGATGCTGCGGGTGGGTTGCGTGCGTTTCTGGCTGTCGCGGTTGATTGCGGCGCGGGACTTTGCCGGCATGGACGTGACGATCCATGATCCGAGCGAGTTCGAGGTGCGGTTGGTGCAGCGCCAGCAGGTGGCGTTGAAGTTGCCGTTCGCGCTGTAAGCGCGGCGGCCCAATCGCGGGGCAAGTCGAATCGTCGCACCGCCGCTCCCACAGACACAGCGCTGACCCCAGAATCAGCGCCTTGCCTGTGGGCGGTGCGACGATTCGTCTTGCCCCGCGATAGGGCCGGGTCAGCCGCTAGAGATGCTCCAGGCAACCGGTCAGATCATTCCCCAGCTTCTCCAGCAAGCGCTCGTAGCCCTTGCCATCCACCGTATCGGTCCCACCCAGCGCATCCAGTTCCGCCAAGGTCACCGGCAGCCCGGCCACCAGCGTTTCGGCGAGGCGCGGACGGATCGGCGGTTCACTGAACACACAGGTCGGACCAACTTCCTGCAGGCGCTTGCGCATCGCCGCGACATGCTGCGCGCCCGGCTGCACCTCGGCGGCGACGCTGAACACGCCGGTATGGCGCAACCCGTACTCTGCCTCGAAGTAGTCGAAGGCTTCGTGGAACACGAAGTAGGGCTTGCCGGCAATGCCGGCCACGCGGGCCTTGATCCGCTGATCGAGCGCATCCAGGCGCTCGCCGAAGGCCTTCTGGTTGGCCTGGTAGCGCGCCGCATTGGCCGGATCCGCCGCCGCCAGGTCACTGGCCATTTTCGCCGCGATCACCCGAGCATTGACCGATGACAGCCACAGGTGCGCATCGAGCGACCCTGGGCGGTGATCATGGTCGTGGTCGTCGTGGTCTTCTTCATGCGAGTGGCTGTCTTCGCCGAAACGGCGCAGCTTCATGCCAGGCAACGCCTGCACCGCGACAGTCGGCTTGCTCCGGCTGCCCAGCACGCGCGGCAGGAAGCTCTCCATGTCCGGGCCGATCCAGTACAGCAGGTCGGCGTCGCCCACCTTCCGTACGTCGGACGGGCGCAGGGCGTAGTTGTGCGGCGAGGCGCCGGGCGGCAGCAACACGTCGGGGCTGCCGACACCGTCCTGAACCGCGGCAGCGATCTGCTGCAGGGGCTTGATGCTGGTCAGCACACGCACGTCGGCGTGGGCCGAGAAAGTGATGAAAGCGACAAAGAGAGCAAGGAATCGGGACACGGTGGATACTCGGCTCGTCAGAAACAGGTAACATAATAACGTCTCCATCGATAACCGTCGCCGCCCATGTCAATCACGCCGCTGGCTCACCGTCCCCACGATCATTCCCATTGCGTCCACAGCGCCCTGGCCGAAGCCGACGCCCTGTGCGTCCGCCAGGGTCTGCGCCTGACCGCGCTGCGCCGCCGTGTGCTGGAGCTGGTGTGGCAAAGCCACAAGCCGCTGGGCGCCTACGACATCCTCGCCGTGCTCAGCGAGCAGGACGGTCGCCGCGCCGCGCCGCCGACCGTGTACCGCGCCCTGGACTTCCTGCTCGAGAACGGCCTGGTGCACCGCATCGCCTCGCTCAACGCCTTCATCGGCTGCAGCCACCCTGAACACAAGCACCAGGGCCAGTTCCTGATCTGCCGCGAATGCCACGTGGCCATCGAACTGGAGCAGGAGAGCATCAGCGGCGCCATCGTCGCCAGTGCCAAGGCCGTGGGCTTTGCCGTCGAATCCCAGACCGTCGAAGTGGTCGGCCTGTGCGGCAACTGCCGGGGCGCCGCATGAGCGACGCGCTGATCCGCCTGGAGCAGGTCGGCGTCACCTTTGGCGGCGAGGCGGTGCTCGACAGCATCGACCTGTCGGTCGCACCGCGCCAGATCGTCACCCTGATCGGCCCCAACGGTGCTGGCAAGACCACCCTGGTGCGCGCCGTGCTCGGCCTGCTCAAGCCGCACAGTGGCAAGGTCTGGCGCAAGCCGCGCCTGCGCATCGGCTACATGCCGCAGAAGATCCAGGTCGACGCCACCCTGCCGCTGTCGGTGCTGCGATTCCTGCGCCTGGTGCCGGGCGTGGATCGCGCCGCGGCGCTGTCGGCATTGCAGGAGGTGGGCGCCGAGCATGTCATCGACAGCCCGATCCAGACGGTCTCCGGTGGCGAGATGCAACGGGTACTGCTGGCTCGGGCGCTGCTGCGCGAGCCTGAGCTGCTGGTGCTCGACGAACCGGTACAGGGCGTGGACGTGGTTGGCCAGACCGAGCTGTACAACCTCATCACCCGCCTGCGCGACCGCCACGGCTGCGGCGTGCTGATGGTCTCCCACGACCTGCACCTGGTGATGAGCGCCACCGACCAGGTGGTCTGCCTGAACCGCCATGTGTGCTGTTCGGGCCACCCGGAGCAGGTCAGCAACGACCCGGCATTCGTCGAGCTGTTCGGCCAGAACGCGCCAAGCCTTGCGGTCTATCACCACCATCATGATCACAGCCACGACCTGCACGGTGCGGTGATCGCCCCCGGCGCCCATGTCCACGGAGAGCACTGCAAGCATGGCTGATTTTCTTCTGTACGCCTTGCTTGCCGGTCTTTCCCTGGCGCTGGTGGCCGGCCCCCTGGGCTCCTTCGTGGTCTGGCGGCGCATGGCCTATTTCGGCGACACCTTGTCCCATGCCGCGCTGCTGGGCGTGGCCCTGGGCTTCGTACTGGACGTCAGCCCCACGCTCGCGGTAACGGTCGGCTGCCTGTTGCTGGCGATCCTGCTGGTGACCCTGCAACAACGCCAGCCGCTGGCCTCCGACACCCTGCTCGGCATCCTCGCGCCCAGCACCCTGTCGCTGGGCCTGGTGGTGCTGAGCTTCATGCACGACGTGCGCATCGACCTGATGGCCTACCTGTTCGGTGACCTGCTGGCGATCAGTACCACCGACCTGTCATGGATTCTCGGCGGCAGTGTGTTGGTGCTGGCCTTGCTCGCGGTGCTCTGGCGCCCGCTGCTGGCAATCACCGTGCACGAGGAGCTGGCGATGGTCGAGGGCCTGCCAGTGGCGGGCCTGCGCATGGCGTTGATGCTGCTGATCGCGGTGGTCATCGCCGTGGCGATGAAGATCGTCGGCGTGCTACTGATCACCTCGCTGCTGATCATCCCGGCCGCTGCGGCACAACGTCACGCGCGCTCGCCCGAGCAGATGGCCCTGGGCGCCAGCCTGCTGGGCGTGGCCGCGGTTTGCGGGGGGCTGGCGATGTCCTGGTTCAAGGATACGCCTGCCGGTCCGTCGATCGTGGTCTGCGCCGCAGTGCTATTCTTGCTGAGCCTGGCATTGCCCAAGCGCTGATATTTTCAGGGTGCGCATTGACGCACCCTGCAACCTTTGCGCCCGTAAAGGGTCTGTAAGACTTGTTTTCGAGCGTGCGCACCTGGGTGTAGACTTGCTCGCTTTTTGCGCAAATAGAGAGTCGCAGGAATGAAGCCGTTCGCCTCCCGTTATCTGCTTGTTGCCGCGTTTTCCCTGTTCCTGGCTGCCTGTTCCAGTGCCCCGGTCGAGCAGCCCGTCGCGCCTGCGCAGCCGGACGCCTGGCAGCAGTTGCAACAGAACATCGCCAGCAACGAGCTGGCCACCGCCGAAGACCAGCTCGCCAGCCTGCAGGCACAGTCGCCGAACGATGCGCGTATCGAGCAATACCAGCGCCAGATCGCCGAAGCCTACCTGCAGCGCAGCCAGATCGTCCTGCAGAAAGGCGACGTCAATGCGGCCGCCACCGCACTGGCCCGCGCCCGCGCACTGATGCCACAGGCACCGGCGCTGACCGGCGGCGATGCCGTCGCCCACGCCCGCCAGGCCGAGCTGGACAAGGCTGAAGCCGCGCTGAAGGCTGCAGAATCCAAGCCGCAGGCCCGGGTCATCGACCCAGCGGCACCGAGCACGGTGATTGCGCTGAAAACCACGGACATTGCAGCCATGCGCAAGCAACTGGATGACATCGCCGCCGATGTGGTGAGTTACCAGTGCGAAGTGGTGTTCCAGGTGCCGCGCACCCAGGATGCACCGTGGCTCAAGACCCTGCTGCAGAAGCGGGTGAAGCGGATCGATGCGGATTTTGCGTTGAAGCAGAAGCACGAGATCCAGCGGGCATTGCCAGCACAGGTAGTGCTGGTGCCGCATCAGCACTGAAACAGCGTCGACATCTTCGCGGGTAAACCCGCTCCCACAGATGCATACATAACCTGTGGGAGCGGCTTACCCGCGAACATATGCTACGGCATCAAGCCGGAATCGCTTCTGCAGCCGCCTCCCGCGCCCACACCCGGTGCCCTTCGACCGCCTTCACGAAAGCCTCCACGGTCTTCTGGTCATCCCCCAGCAGCAAACCCTTGTCCTCCTTGAGCCCCAGCGCCCCCAGCAGCGCCTTGCCGTCCTTGGCCAGGCCGATCGCCTTGAGGTGCTTGTAGCCTTCAAGCAGGAAGTGCTTGGACACCCCGCTCGCCGCCAGTGCATCCAGCGAGGCCTTGCCAGCCGGGACCAGGATCCCGTCGAACATGACCGACGGCATGCCTTCCATCGAGGCATCCACCGCCAGCGCCTTGCCGTCAGAGGTCTTCACCGGCGCCGAGGTTGGCCCCAGCAGCATGGGGCGTGCGCTGTGGGCCTCCAGCGCCTTGACCAGCCTGTCGACGCTGTCGCCATCCACGCCATTGGCTACCAGCAGCGCAATCTTGCGCCCCTTGATGCCCACATCGCCCGGATGATTCATCTGGCTCAAGGCCGGTGACGACTTGAGCTTCGATTCCTTGCCCTTGACCGTCCCGGCCTTGGGCGCCGGCAGGCCGAGATTCTGCGCGACTGCCGCTGCCAGCTTCAGGTCGATATTGGCCAGGATCTCGTTAACCTCCCGCGCGCGAATGTGCTCGCGCTCGACCTTGCCCAGCTCGAAGCTGTAAGCCTTGATGATGTGCTGTTGTTCGTTGTCGCTCATGCTGTGGAAGAACAGCCGCGCCTGCGAGAAGTGATCGCCGAACGAATCGCTGCGCTGGCGGATCTTGTGCGCGTCGACGCGCTCCTGATAGCTCTCGAAGCCGCCGTCCTGCGCTGCCGGCGGGGTTTCCTTCGGCCAGCCGCCATCGATGGAGTTGGGCTCGTAGGACGCACGCCCCTTGTCGATGGTCATCCGATGCATGGCATCGCGCTGGCCGCTGTGGTTAGGCGCGATTGGCCGGTTGATCGGGATTTCGTGGAAGTTCGGCCCGCCCAGGCGGCTGATCTGCGTGTCGGTGTAGGAGAACAGCCGGCCCTGCAGCAGCGGGTCGTTGGTGAAATCGATACCCGGCACGATGTGCCCCGGGCAAAAGGCGATCTGCTCGATTTCGGCGAAGAAGTTGTCCGGGTTGCGATCGAGCACCATCTTGCCCAGCGGCGTCACCGGCACCAGCTCCTCGGGGATGATCTTGGTCGGGTCGAGCAGGTCGAAGTCGAACTTGTGCTCGTCTTCCTCTGAAACGATCTGCACCCCCAGCTCCCACTCCGGGTAGTCACCGGTCTCGATGGCTTCCCACAGGTCGCGACGGTGATAGTCGGTGTCCTTGCCTGCCAGCTTCTGCGCTTCGTCCCACAGCACCGAGTGCACGCCCTGGCGGGGTTTCCAGTGGAACTTGACGAAACTGGCCACGCCCTCGGCGTTGATCAGGCGGAAGGTGTGCACCCCGAACCCTTCCATCATCCGCAGGCTGCGCGGAATGGCGCGGTCGGACATGGCCCACATGACCATGTGCGCCGACTCGGGCACCAGCGAAACGAAATCCCAGAACGTGTCGTGGGCCGAGCCGCCGGTGGGGATCTCGTTATGCGGTTCGGGTTTCACCGCGTGGACGAAGTCAGGAAACTTGATCGCATCCTGGATGAAGAACACCGGCATGTTATTGCCCACCAGGTCGAAATTGCCCTCATCGGTGTAGAACTTGACGGCAAAGCCGCGCACATCGCGCACCGTGTCACCGGAGCCACGAGGCCCCTGCACAGTGGAAAAGCGCACGAACACCGGGGTGATCTTCTGCGGGTCCTGCAGGAAACCGGCCTTGGTCAGGGCACTGTGGTTGGCGTAGCTCTGGAAATACCCGTGGGCGCCGGTGCCGCGGGCGTGGACGATACGCTCGGGGATGCGCTCATGGTCGAAGTGGGTGATCTTCTCGCGCATGATGAAGTCTTCGAGCAGCGAAGGCCCGCGAGCGCCGGCCTTGAGGCTGTTCTGGTTGTCGGCGACCTTCACCCCCTGGTTGGTACGCAGCGCCTGGCCGGTGGCGTCGCTGCGGAAGGTTTCCAGGCTCTGCAGCTTGGCGTTGGTGTTGGCCTTGTCCGGGGTGTCGGCCCCGGCGACCTGGCTGGCATGCGGCGCGGTGCTCTTCTTGCTGGCCATCGGCGGTTCTCCTCATCAGTCTTCAGGCTGCCCTTTCGGGCTTGTTGAAGTAGTGACTGGACGCTTTCGCCAAGCGTTCCATCGGGATTACCGGTTGTCGCGTTATGCCGGATGGATTGGTCGATTACGAAATAAATGCTAAGAACAACTATGGGAAAAGGCTAAAATGCGCCACCCCAGCTCACCGCTGACCCCAATTTCCATGCGCCCCACAAGGTTCGCTACGTGATCGAGTTCCAACATGTGCACAAGACCTACCGCGTCGCCGGTAGGGACATCCCCGCCCTGAATCCGACCAGCCTGACCATCGAAAATGGCCAGGTGTTCGGCCTGATCGGCCACTCCGGCGCTGGCAAGAGCACCATGCTGCGCCTGATCAACCGCCTCGAAGCGCCGTCCGGCGGCAAGATCATCGTCGATGGCGAGGACGTCACCGCCTTCGACGCCAACCAACTGCGCCGCTTCCGCCAGCAGGTCGGCATGATCTTCCAGCACTTCAACCTGCTGGCCTCGAAAACCGTGGCCGACAACGTCGCCCTGCCACTGGTGCTCGCCGGCGAGCTGTCGCGCGGCGAGATCGACAAGCGCGTCAGCCAGTTGCTGGCCCGCGTCGGATTGTCGGACCACGCGAAGAAATATCCGGCACAGCTGTCGGGCGGCCAGAAACAACGCGTGGGCATCGCCCGGGCGCTGTCGACCAACCCGAAGATCCTGCTGTGCGACGAGGCCACCAGCGCCCTCGACCCGCAGACCACCGCCTCGGTGCTGCAATTGCTGGCCGAGATCAACCGCGAGCTGAAGCTCACCATCGTGCTGATCACCCACGAGATGGATGTGATCCGCCGCGTCTGCGACCGCGTGGCGGTGATGGACGCCGGGGTGATCGTCGAGCAGGGGCCGGTGGCGGACGTGTTCCTGCACCCGCAACACCCGACCACCAAGCGCTTCGTCCAGGAAGACGAGCAGGTCGACGAAGGCGACCAGCGCGACGACTTCGCCCACGTGCCGGGCCGTATCGTGCGCCTGACGTTCCAGGGCGACGCCACCTATGCGCCGCTGCTGGGCACCGTGGCCCGTGAGACCGGGGTGGACTACAGCATCCTGGCCGGCCGTATCGACCGCATCAAGGATGTCCCCTACGGCCAACTGACCCTCGCCGTCACCGGCGGCAACATCGACGCAGCGTTCGACCGCTTCAAGGCGGCTGACGTACACATGGAGGTCCTGCGCTGATGGACGCCCTGAATTTCTTCGCCAACGTCGACTGGTCCGAGATTTCCCTCGCCACCGGCGACACCCTGATCATGCTGTTCGGCTCGCTGCTGTTCACGGTACTGCTCGGCCTGCCGCTGGGCGTGCTGCTGTTCCTCTGCGGGCCGCGGCAGATGTTCGAGCAGAAGGGCGTCTACGCGCTGCTGTCGCTGATCGTCAACATCCTGCGTTCGCTGCCGTTCATCATTCTGCTGATCGTGATGATTCCGATCACCGTGCTGATCACCGGCACCTCGCTGGGCGTGGCCGGTGCCATTCCGCCGCTGGTGGTGGGCGCCACGCCCTTCTTCGCGCGCCTGGTCGAGACCGCGCTGCGCGAGGTGGACCGCGGCATCATCGAAGCCACCCAGTCGATGGGCGCCACTACCCGCCAGATCATCACCAATGCCTTGCTGCCGGAGGCCCGTCCGGGCATCTTCGCGGCCATCACCGTCACCGCCATCACCCTGGTGTCCTACACCGCAATGGCCGGTGTGGTCGGCGCGGGCGGCCTCGGCGACCTGGCCATCCGCTTCGGCTACCAGCGTTTCCAGACCGACGTGATGATCGTCACCGTGGTGTTGCTGCTGGTGCTGGTGCAGATACTGCAGACCGTCGGCGACAAGCTGGTCGTACATTTTTCCCGTAAGTAAGCCTAACAGGGTCGGCCCGGCCGTCCCGTTCGGGGGCCGTCGCGGCCCTCACAAGGAGTGATCGATGAAAAAGCTGTTCGCTGTCGTCGCCGCCGTCGCGGCCTTCTCGGCCAATGCCGCCGAAACCCTGACCGTCGCCGCCACCCCGGTGCCGCACGCCGAGATCCTCAACTTCGTCAAGCCACAGCTGGCGAAGGAAGGCGTGGAGCTGAAGGTCAAGGAGTTCACCGACTACGTTCAACCGAACGTGCAGGTCGCGGAAAAACGCCTGGACGCCAACTTCTTCCAGCACCAGCCGTACCTGGATGAGTTCAACAAAGCCAAGGGCACCAAGCTGGTCAGCGTTGCCGGCGTGCACATCGAGCCGCTGGGCGTCTACTCGGCCAAGATCAAGAAGCTCGACGAGCTGCCATCCGGCGCCACCGTAGTCATCCCCAATGACGCCACCAACGGCGGCCGCGCCCTGCTGCTGCTGGACAAGGCCGGCGTGATCAAGCTCAAGGACAACACCAACATCCTGTCCACCGTGAAGGATGTGGCTGAAAACCCGAAGGGCGTGAAATTCCGCGAACTGGAAGCGGCCACTATCCCGCGCGTGCTGACCCAGGTCGATGCGGCGCTGATCAACACCAACTACGCACTCGAAGCCAAGCTCAACCCTCAGAAGGACGCCCTGGCCATCGAAGGCAGCGACTCGCCGTACGTGAACATCCTGGTGACCCGTGAGGACAACAAGGACGCGGACGCGGTGAAGAAACTGGTGCAGGCGCTGCACTCGCCTGAGGTGAAGCAGTTCATCAACGAGAAGTACAAAGGGGCTGTGGTGCCGGCCTTCTAAGCCGAACGATCGCGCTGAGCTCTTCGCGGGCAAGTCGGAACGCCGAACCGCCGCTCCCACAGGAAATCGCGTTCCCGTAGGAGCGGGCTTGCCCGCGAAGCTTTTGGGGGTTCATCAATCCCGCTTGACCAGCCCCGGCAACTGCGCCACCAGTTTCTGGTTGTTGAACGGCGCACGAATGAACCCACGCTGACGCCCGTCCGGCCCGACCACCGCCAGGTTGCCACTGTGATCGACGGTGTACCCCGGCTTGCTGGTGTCCGCCGGGATGAACGGAATGCTCAGGGCATTGGCCAGCTTCTGGGTATCCTCGATGGAACCTGCCAGCCCCACGAAATCCTTGTCGAAATAGCCCAGGTACTGCTTGAGCTGCTGCGCCGTGTCGCGGTTCGGGTCGACGCTCACCAGCACCACCTGCAAGCGGTCGATCGCCTCCTTGGGCAGCTCGCTCTTCACCTGGCGCAACTGTGCCAACGTGGTCGGACAGATGTCCGGGCAGTAGGTGTAGCCGAAGAACAGCAACGACCATTTGCCCTTCAACTGATCCAGCGCCACCGGCTGGCCATTCTGGTCGTTCATGGTCACATCCGGCACGCTGCGGCTCTGCGGCAGGAGGATGATGCCGGCGTCGATCAGCTCGGCCGGGTTGGCCTCGCCGCGGCCATTGAGCACCTTGTTGACGGTCAAGCCCATGATCAGCGCGACCAGGGCAACGAGGATGAAGACGGTTTTCTGGGTTCGGGTCATAGGTTCAGCAACAGGTAGTGATCAACGAGCAGGGCGATGAACAGCAGGAACAGGTACGCGATAGAGTACTTGAAGGTGCCGATCGCCGCGTGCGGCCGGGTGCCACGGTACAACACCCAGGCCCACTGGACAAAGCGCAGCCCCAGCAACAGGGCGCAGGCCAGGTAGAGCGGGCCGCTCATGTGGATGGCATAGGGCAGCAGGCTCACCGCCAGCAGCACCAGGCTGTAGAGCAGGATATGCAGCTTGGTGTAGTGCTCGCCGTGGGTCACCGGCAGCATGGGTATCTCGGCTTTGGCGTATTCCTCCTTGCGGTGGATGGCCAGGGCCCAGAAGTGTGGCGGCGTCCAGGCGAAGATGATCAGCACCAGCAACAGCGGCTCGGCGCTCAGGTGCCCGCTGACCGCGACCCAACCCAGCAACGGCGGGGCGGCGCCTGCCAGGCCGCCGATCACGATGTTCTGCGGCGTGGCGCGCTTGAGAAAGCCGGTGTAGACGACCGCATAGCCCAACAGGGAGGCAAGCGTGAGCCAGGCCGTGAGCGGGTTGGTGAAGGCCAGCAGCAGCGCCATCCCGGCGCTTGCCAGGGCAAGGGCGAACGCCAGCGCCGGCAAGGGCGCCACCCTTCCCTTGGCCACCGGGCGCTTGCAGGTACGTGCCATCAAGGCATCGATGCGCCGGTCCAGCACGTGGTTGACCACCGCCGCGCCGCCGGCGCACAGGGCGATGCCCAGATTGCCGAACAGCAGCACCGTCCACGGCACACCCGCGCGGGTGGCGAGGAACATGCCCACCAGCGAAGTGATCAGCATCAGCACCACCACCTTGGGCTTGGTCAGCTCCAGGTAGTCGCGCCATCCCGCGCGCTGCCGCCCTTGGCTCAGAACCGTCGCCACGTGTCATTCCTCAGGTGATGGGAAACGCCGCCAGGCGTGATCGGCCGCAGGCGCCAGCCCAGGCCGACACGCACCTTGTCGACCACCCGAATGCGGTAGTTCACCAGCACCATGGTCAGCAGCAGCAGGGCGCCCCCGGCGTTGTGCGCCACGGCAACCCCCAGCGGCAGGTGCAGCAGCACGTTGCTGATCCCCAACCCCACCTGCAGCGCCAAGGCAGCCAGCACCAACCGAGCCAGGCCGGACAGGCCATTGCGGTGCAGCTTCCAGCTCAGCATCAGCAGCACTGCCACGACCATCAATGCGCCCAGGCGATGGCTGATATGGATGGCCGTACGCGCATCACTGTCGAGCTGCCCGCCCAGGTAGTTCGGGCCTACGTGCTGGGTGAGGTGGAAACCGTTGCTGAAGTCTGCCGCAGGCCACCATTGACCATGGCAGGTCGGCAAGTCGATGCAGGCGACTGCCGCGTAGTTGGCACTCACCCACCCGCCTAGGGCGATCTGCCCAATCACCACCAGCAATGCCAGCGCAGCCACCCGGCGCAGACTCAACGGCAGCTTGGGCGGTGGCGCAAAGGCCCGGGATAGACGCAGGGATAACAGGAACAGCAGGCTCAGGGTGGTGAAGCCTCCAAGTAGATGCGCGGTGACCACCTGCGGCCAGAGTTTGAGGGTCACCGTCCACATGCCGAACGCCGCCTGCGCCAGCACCACGGCCAGCAGCAGCACCGGCAACCGGTAGGGCCCGCCGTCGCGGCCATGGCGACGTACCGCACCTATCGCCAGCCAGGCGATGACCAGCGCCAGTGTGCCGGCGAAATAGCGATGCACCATCTCAGCCCAGCCCTTGGCTTCTTCCACCGGATGCTCGGGGAAGTGCAACTCGGCATGGGCCAGTTGCGCGTCGGTCTTGGGCACGCCGATGAAACCATAGCAGCCGGGCCAGTCGGGGCAGCCGAGGCCGGCGTGGGTCAGGCGCGTGTAGGCGCCGAGCAGCACCACGACCAATGCCAGCAAGGTGGCGAACACAGCAAGTCGGTAACCGGGTCTGGCCATGCTGGCCTCCTAGCCGATGTTGGACAGCTTGAGCAGGTGGCGCAGGTCGTCGAGCACATGCTTGCCCTTGACCTTGGCGTCGTAGCGCAGCACCAGGTTGCCATGTGGATCGACGATCCACAGTTGCGCGCCGGGCTCGACGACCTTTGTGCGGTAGCGGTCGGCATCCAGCGCATAGCGCTGCAGTTGCGGGTACTCGCGTTCGAGCAGCGCCTGGTAGTCGCCACTCAAGGGCGTCGCGGTTGCCAGCGCATGGCTGGCACGACTGGCATCGCGGCCAAGGCCGACCTGGATCTGCCGGGCCAGGTAGACCAGCTGCCGGCAGTCCTCGGCGCAGGCATCGGGCGTGCTGACCAGCAGTTGCCAGCGCTCGTCCTGAGCCTGGATGCCGATATCGGCGCGGCTCTGGCCATTGCCGATCATCACGCCGTGGTAGCTGCGACCCTCCGGCACCCAGAACTTGAGCTTGTACATGCTGGTGGCAAGGATCATCGGGCCGAGGGTCACCAGCAGGATCAGGATCAGCTGCAAGCGCCCGCGGGTGCGGGACTTGCGCCCTTCAGGCACGTCCAGTGGACTCGTGGCGGCGGCCATGGCGTTTCTCCTTGTTGTCGTTGTGCCAGCCGAAATACAGGTACAGCAGCACCAGCGCCGTGCTCAGGGCAAACCATTGCACGGCATAGCCGAGGTGTTTTTCCGGGCCCATGGCAACGACCGGCCAATCCAGCCGATAGCTGGCAGGGCCTGGCTCCAGGCGCAGTTCATGGGCGAAGCCTTCACGCGCCAGCTGCTGCCAGAGCTGTGCGGGATCAAGGGCGGTCAGCAGGTGCGGCCATCGGCCGCCGGGCGGGTCGGGGTGCAGCTGGAAGGTGCTGCCTGGCGGCACGTAGACCGTGGCCTGCAACGCCAGGGGCTGGGCAGGGGTGTCGAAACGCACCGGCACGCGGCGGTCCGGCCAAGGCAACCAGCCGCGGTTGACCAGCAACCACTGGCCGCTGGCCTGGTCGTGGAAGGGTTGCAGCAGCTCGACACCGGCCTGGCCGTCGCGCAGGCGGTTGTCCAGCAACAGGCTGTGCTCGGGGTCGAACTGGCCGAACAGGCGCACGCGGTAGAAGGCCGGGTCGGGCAGTTGCACAAGCTGCGCCACGGTCACCGGCGCCTCGATGCGCCGCTCGGCGTAGCTGTCGAGCAGTTGGCGCTTTTCCTCGGCCCGGCGCAGTTGCCAGCAGCCAAGCGCGATCAGCCCCGGCAGCAGTGCGAACACCACCAGGGTCGGGACCAGCCCCGGGCGAAATGGCCTCACCGCGGCCTCGCCCTGTCGATCGCTATACTTGTCCACATCACTGCATCCCCCCGGAGTTTCGCCATGCTCAAGGCCGCGATTGTCCTGATGCTGTTGGCCACCATCGCCAGCCTGTTCAGTGGCCTGGTGTTCCTGGTCAAGGACGACGACCAGTCCACCCGCTTGCTCAAGGCCCTGACCCTGCGCGTCACCCTGGCCGTCCTGACCGTCGGCCTGGTGGCCTGGGGCTTCATCAGTGGGCAATTGGTTTCGCACGCGCCGTTCTGAATCACCCCACCCACAGGGTCCACCTTGCGGCTAAAGCACATACACAAAGATGAACAACCCCACCCATACCACATCCACGAAGTGCCAATACCAGCTGGCCGCCTCGAACCCGAAATGCTTGTCCGGGTTGAAATGCCCGCGCAGCACGCGCACGAACATCACGATCAGGATCAAGGTGCCGAGCGTGACGTGCGCACCATGAAAACCGGTGAGCATGAAGAAGGTCGCGCCGTAGATCCCCGAGCCAAGGGTCAGGCCCAGGTGCACATAGGCCTCGTAGTATTCGTAGGCCTGCAGCGCCAGGAACGACAGCCCCAGCAGGATGGTCAGCCCCAGCCACAGTTTCAGCGCGCCGCGATGGCCCTTGCGCAGGGCATGGTGGGCGATGGTGATGGTGACGCTGGAGCTGACCAGCAGGATGGTGTTGATCAGCGGCAGGTGCCAGGGGTTGATGATGTCCTTCGGCGGCGGGAACAGCTTCGGATCCGGCGTGTGCAGCAATGGCCAGACGAACTCGAAATTGGGCCAGAGCATGTGCGTCACGCCCTTGGCGCCTTCGCCGCCGATCCAGGGACCGGCCAGCACCCGCACATAGAACAGCGCCCCGAAGAAGGCCATGAAGAACATCACTTCCGAAAAGATGAACCAGCTCATGCCCCAACGGAACGAGCGGTCCATCTGCGCGCTGTACAGCCCGGCATGGCTCTCCTTGACCACCGCACCGAACCAGCCGAACAGCATGTAGGCCAGGAACAGCGCACCGACGAAGAAGATCAGCGGCCCATGGGATTCCGGGTGTCCGGCCTTGAGATCGTTGAACCAGGTGCCCAGGCCGAACACCGTGATGAACAGCCCGACAGTGGCGATGATCGGCCACTTGCTCTGCGCCGGAACGTAGTAGTGCTCATGACTTGCCATTGCTGTTCTCCTTCCCTCAGCGAGCGCCCTGAGCGTCCTGTACCGCGGCATGGGCAACCGGCGGGTGACGCGCAGTGATGTCGAACAAGGTGTAGGCCAGGGTCAGGTGCTTCACATTGCCCGGCAGGTCGCGGTCGACGATGAAGCGCACCGGCATCTCGATGCGCTCGCCCGGCTGCAGCACCTGCTGGGTGAAACAGAAGCACTCGGTCTTGTGGAAATACGCCGCCG
The DNA here is from genome assembly GCF_049942315.1 of Pseudomonas wayambapalatensis. NCBI lineage: Bacteria > Pseudomonadati > Pseudomonadota > Gammaproteobacteria > Pseudomonadales > Pseudomonadaceae > Pseudomonas > Pseudomonas wayambapalatensis. The sequence continues at coordinate 9,414 of NZ_JBNFMU010000131.1, read as the reverse complement.
CTTCGGCCGGGGTGATGCTGGGAATCGCCTGGGCACTCATCGGCCGGTCGGTCGGGTTGTGTGCGACGAACACCATCTGGTTCACCGCGCCCGGATTCACTTCGAGCTGGTCAGCGGTGGAGTAGAAGTCCCAGACCATGTCGCTGGCGTTGGTCGACATGAACTGCACCCGCACCGTGCGCGAAGGGTCGCTGACCTGGCTGCCTTCGTACTGCCCGCCCGTCTTGCCGTTGATACCGAAGGCCTTGCACATCACGTCGTAGATCGGCACCAGGGCAAAGCCGAAGGCGAACATCACCACCGTCAGCATCAACAGGCGAAGCACCAGGCGTTTGAGCGACAGGCCGGTCATCGCGTCGGTCTCCTATTTCACTTCCGGCGGAGTCTGGAAGGTGTGGTAGGGCGCAGGCGAGGGCACCGACCACTCCAGCCCGTCGGCGCCATCCCAGGGCTTGGCCGGAGCCGGTTCGCCGCCGCGGATGCACTTGATGACGATGAACAGGAAGAAGATCTGTGTGGCGCCGAACATGAACGCGCCGATGGACGAGATCATGTTGAAGTCGGCGAACTGCAGGTTGTAGTCCGGAATCCGTCGCGGCATACCGGCCAGCCCGACGAAATGCATGGGGAAGAAGGCCAGGTTCATGCCCACGAACGACAGCCAGAAATGCAGCTTGGCCAGGGTTTCGTCGTACATGTGCCCGGTCCATTTCGGCAGCCAGTAATAGGCCGAGGCAAAGATGCCGAAGATGGCGCCGGGCACCAGCACGTAGTGGAAGTGGGCGACCACGAAATAGGTGTCGTGGTACTGGAAGTCCGCCGGGGCGATGGCCAGCATCAGCCCGGAGAAGCCGCCGATGGTGAACAGGATGACGAAGGCGATGGCGAACAGCATCGGCGCCTCGAAGGTCATCGCGCCCTGCCACATGGTGCTGACCCAGTTGAACACCTTAACCCCGGTGGGCACGGCGATCAGCATGGTCGCGTACATGAAGAACAGCTCGCCCACCACCGGGATGCCGACCACGAACATGTGGTGCGCCCACACGATGAACGACAGGAAGGCGATTGCGCCGGTGGCGTAGACCATCGAGGTGTAGCCGAACAGCGGCTTGCGCGAGAACGCCGGGATGATCGAGCTGACCGCGCCGAAGGCCGGCAGGATCATGATGTACACCTCTGGATGGCCGAAGAACCAGAACACGTGCTGGAACAGCACCGGGTCGCCGCCACCCGCCGCGCTGAAGAAGCTGGTGCCGAAGTGGATGTCCATCAGCATCATGGTCACCACGCCGGCCAGCACCGGCATCACCGCGATCAGCAGGAAGGCGGTGATCAGCCAGGTCCAGACGAACAGCGGCATCTTCATCAGGGTCATGCCCGGGGCGCGCAGGTTGAGGATGGTGGCGATCACGTTGATCGCGCCCATGATCGAGCTGATGCCCATCAGGTGGATGGCGAAGATGAAGAAGGTCACGCTGGCCGGCGCATAGGTGGTGGACAGCGGCGCGTAGAAGGTCCAGCCGAAGTTCGGCCCACCGCCGGGGCTGAACAGGGTCGAGACCAGCAGCAGGAAGGCCGCCGGCAGCAGCCAGAAGCTGAAGTTGTTCATCCGTGGCAGGGCCATGTCCGGCGCGCCGATCATCAGCGGAATCATCCAGTTGGCCAGGCCGACGAACGCCGGCATCACCGCGCCGAACACCATGATCAGGCCGTGCATGGTGGTCATCTGGTTGAAGAACGCCGGCTCCACGATCTGCAGGCCCGGCTGGAACAGCTCGGCGCGGATCACCATGGCGAACGAGCCGCCAAGCAGGAACATGGCGAAGCTGAACCACAGGTACATCGTGCCGATGTCCTTGTGGTTGGTGGTCAGCACCCAGCGCATCAGGCCCTTGGCCGGACCGTGCGCATGGTCATGGCCGTGGGCGTGGTCGTCGATCACTGCACTCATGTCCTGTCTCCTGCACGTTGCGGGATATCAAGCGGGCACCGGCTCATTTGCTTTGCGCCTGCTTGAGCGCCAGTACGTCCTTGGGCGTGACCATGTCGCCCTTGTTGTTGCCCCAGGCGTTGCGCTCGTAGGTGACCACTGCGGCGATGTCGACTTCCGAGAGCTGCTTGCCGAACGCGGCCATCGCCGTGCCGGGCTTGCCATGGAAGACAATGCCCAGGTGGTCTTCCTTGGGCCCTGTGGCGATCTTCGAGCCCTTGAGCGCCGGGAACATTGGCGGCAGGCCCTGGCCTTCGGCCTGGTGACAGGCCACGCAGGTGGTGTGGTAGACCTTGTCGCCGCGCTCGACCAGCTCTTGCAGCGTCCACTCCTTGCTGGTCAGTTCCTTGAGCTGGGCCGCCTCGGCCTTGCGCTCGCCGAGCCAGGTGTCGTAGTCGGCCTTGGATTTCACCTCGACCACCACGGGCATGAAACCGTGGTCCTTGCCGCACAGCTCGGTGCACTGGCCGCGGTAGATGCCGGGCTTCTCGATGCGCGTCCAGGCTTCGTTGACGAAACCGGGGATGGCATCACGCTTGACCGCGAAGGCCGGCACCCACCAGGAATGGATCACGTCGGCAGCGGTCACCAGGAAACGCACCTTGGCCCCGACCGGCAGCACCAGCGGCTGATCGACCTCGAGCAGGTAATGCTCGTCCTTGGGCGCCTGGTTGCGGATCTGCTCGGAAGGGGTGGCGAGGTTGCTGAAGAATTCGACGTCCTGGCCCAGGTACTTGTAGTGCCATTTCCACTGGTAGCCGGTGACCTGGATATCGATATCCGACTCGCTGGCGTCGTAGATGTCGATCAGGGTCTTGGTGGCCGGGATGGCCATGGCGACGAGGATGAGAAACGGGACGACCGTCCACATGATCTCGACCCAGGTGTGCTCGTGGAAATGCGCAGGCTGCTGGCCGGTGGAGCGGCGGTGGATGACCATCGACCAGAACATCGCGCCGAACACCACGATGCCGATGACCACGCAGATCCAGAAGATGGTCATGTGCAGGTCGAACACGGCGTGGGAGACTTCCGTCGCCCCCGGAGACATGTTCACGGTCCAGGCGGCGTGCGCCTGACCGAACACCGTCCACAACAGGAGGCCCATCCAGACATGTGGATGTCGCATCATTGCGGGTTCCCCTTATCGTTCTTGTAGTCCCGGAGGCGTGGACGACGTTTTCTACGGCATAAGGGGGGGAACGGGGGTCAAGACTGCCTGGCTTCGACGACCGAGCCCCCTGCAAACGGCAGTCGGGCCTCATCAACAAATCACGTTCAAGCGGAGTATAGACAGCGACCAATCGCACGCAACGCGTGATGTGAAAACAACTTCACGCATTGGCTGAAATGGCTGAAAGGATTATTCCAGAGCGCTTGGGGCATAATAGTGGCACATTGATATAACCCGACGGAACAAGTGCCCCGTTGTTATAACAAATGCGTCTTAGCAATCTACACAGCCGAGCTAACTTAGTGTCTTCCGTTTGTAACGCCTTGTCCCTGGAGTTGTCATGAACATCGCAGCTGTACGCGAGCAGATCGAACAAGCCCATCAACATGAGAGCCGTACAGGCCAACTGAAGCAACGCCTCGAACAGCAACTGCCTCACCTGCATCATTCGATCCAACTGCCCCCGCAGGACGCCCAGGGTACCTTGTCGCGCTTCGTCCACGCCTACATCGGCCAGGTTCCGGAATTGCTCGAAGCGGCCAACGCCGTCGCCCGCGAGGCCGGCATCGAGTCGCAGATCAAGCCGGTGCTGAAAATCGCCGAAGCCTATTTCCTGCAACCCCCAGAGGTGATGCAGGGACACGTCGGCCTGGATTGCCTGCTCGATGAAGCCTATCTGGCCCATCGTCTGGTCGAGGAGGTCAACGACCTGTATATCCGCCACTTCCAGCAGCCACTGATTCCGGTGGACACCACCGTGGCCAACCTCATCGCCCACCAGTTGATCGGCGAGGACTTCGCCAACCAGCTGGATGAAGTGGTGCATCACTCGGTCGAAGAAATGCTCGATGACGAAAGCTTTGCCGTGGAGTCGGTCGAAGCCTATCGCAACACCCTCAGCAGCCCCGAGACCGGCGCAGCCTGGAAGCGTTGGCCGTGCCTGTCGCGCCAGTTGAGCGTGGAACTGGCGCTGTAACAGGCCGCAGACCGACGATTCGATCGTTGACGGGGCGCAATGCGCCCCTTGATGGTTGCCAGCGCTTTCGGATCCATTGCCAATAGTGGCAAAATGCCTCAACCCCTTGTTTGAGGCATGGATGCTGAAGCTCTCCCTTTTTCCCCTGCGCCAGGCACTGTTCGGCCTTTCAGTCGTACTGATCGCATTGCTCGACCCCTTCGGTATCGCAAGTTCGACCGACGATGCCTCGTCACGTTGGCTCAACCGCCTGTTGGCTGCTACCTACGCCGACAAGGGCCAGCAACAGGTGGTGGTGGTCTTGATCGACGATGACTACCTGCTGCGCAACGACACCTACTGGCCGCTGCCATACAACGAGCAGAGCAAGCTGTTCAAGCGCCTGCTGGCCTATGAGCCGGCAGCGGTGTTCGTCGACCTGCTCTACAGCCACGACCACTCGCGGGAAATCCCCGGGCAGCCCCCGCGCATGGAAAGCCAGCTGCTGGCCAACGTGTTCGAGCGCTATCGCCAGCAGGATATCCCGCTGTACGTGGCCGATACCGGCCTGCCGCGGGCAAGCGAAGGCGCGGTCAACACCCTGCCGCGCCTGGCCGAGGTCAGCACACCTGCGCTGGTGAGCTGGAGCGATTTCGGTAACCAGTACCCGCTCGCCGTGAAGACGCCCTTGGGTACGCTGGAAACTCCGGCCCTGCGGCTCTACCGCGACTATTGCCGCCACCAGGCATGCACAGACCTGCCCGCAGACCCCGCCAGCGCTGCCGAACTTGCACCGATGACCGTGCAATGGGGCGTGCACCGCTCACCCGAGCAGGAAAAGGTCGCCGATACCAGCACCTGCAATATTCCGGGATTGTTCGAGCAACTGAAGCAGGCGGTGTTCTGGAAGCTGGGCAAACAGGCACGGGCGACCTGCGCGTACACCCTGACGCTGTCGCCCACCGACCTTGAGGTCACCGACCCGAACGACCGCAAGCTGCTCGAATCGCTGCTGCGCGGGAAGCTGGTCCTGGTCGGCGCGCAGATCGCTGGCACCGGCGACCTCACCCAATCTGCGCTGCACGGCAAGATTCCCGGCGTCTACTGGCATGCCATGGCCCTGGACAACCTGGTCAACTGGGGCATGAATTACTACCGGGCCACGCCCAGCCTCGCCGACCTCGGCATTCCGGCAGGCTCCGTCGATGTACTGGATATCCTCGAACTGCTCCTGCTGGGCGGCATCACCCTGCTCAAGGGCAGCCTGGACGCCCCATTGTTCACCCACTCGCTGTTCATCCAGCGGCGTCGCCCAAGGCTGCGACCACTGGCTGCCTGGGCCCTGGTACTCGCGGCCATTGTCCTGCTCAGTTGCGGGCTTTGGCACTACAACTACACGCCGGCCAACGTGCTCGGCCTGTTGCTGTTGTCGCTCACGTTGTTCAGCGCAAGGATCCAGGCCCTGTTCGCCAGCAGGGCCTGACACCCGGAATTTCTCTATCAAAGGACCCCAGAGATGATCAAGAGCTCCCTATTGCTGCTGTCGCTGCTGGTCAGCCAGAGCGTGATGGCCACCCCCGAGCCGGTGGTCGAAGCCTGGCTGCGCAAGTCGGTGGCGGTGCTGGACGAACAGGGCAAGTCACTGCACCAGGTCGACAGCAGCAGCCTGCCAAAAGCGCCCAAGGTGCTGCAGTACAACAAGGAGCTGGACATCATCCAGGTAGGCTTGCCCGAGGGTAACGTCTGGATGGACACCATGGCGGTACGGGTGAACCCGCCGCTGAACATCGTCAAGTTCCCCTGCCAGACCCTGCAGAGCGGCTACTCCGACGACCACCAGAACAACTCGACCATCGGCTATGGCGCCGGGTGCAAGAAATGAGTGCGGGCAAGATCAAGCGCGTCGCTGCGGCCCTGTCGCTGGTACTGCTCGGCGGCTGCAACACACTCAACGGCGCCAACGACGCCTTGCAGAACCTGGTCGGCCCCTCGACCCAGTCGCGGCTGGACGGGCGTTACGTCGACCACAAGGACGTGCGTTCGTATTATCGGCTCGACCCACAGCAAACCCAGCAACTGCGCCTGAGCTTTGACGGTCGGGCGATTCCCGCCGACGAGATCCGCCAGCAGAACCTGGTGCGCATCCCGGCCCTGGAAAGCTACCTGCAAGGTATCGTCACCCGCTTGGCCAAAGGCTGGCCGGGGCAGGCGCCGAACCTGCAGGTACGCATCGTCGACAGCTACGCCTTCGGCCCCTCGGCCGACCCCTACGGCAACATTTTCGTGCCGCTGGGCATGCTCGACAACGTCGAGAGCGAGGATGAAATCGCTGCCATGCTCGGCCACGAGATGAGCCATGTGCTGCTGCGCCATCATGATCGTCGCGCAGCGTTCCAGGAGCAGAAACAGCTGCTCACCAACATCACCACCACAGTGGTGATCGCAACCGTGGCGAAGGATACCGGACGCAACAAGCAGACCGGCGCACTGTTCAGCAAGGACCCCGTGGGCACGCAGAAGGCCATCGGCAACACCGTGCTCTACACCTCGCTGGCCAACAGCTTCTCGGACAACGTCTGGAGCACCGCCTGGGGCCGCACCCAGGAAGACCAGGCCGACCTGCTCGGCGCCGACCTGATGATCCGCGCTGGCTACGCGCCGCGGGCCTCGAGCGTCAGCCTGCAACGCCTGGAAGACTTCCAGGGCAAGCAGAAGCCTTTGCTCGCAAGCTTCCTGCAAGAGCGCCAGACGGCGATGACCGATTCGCTGAAAAAGCTCGACCTCAACCGCACCACCCAGGAGCTGCAGACCCTGCTCAACCAAGGCCTGGGCACGGCATTGAACGCCACCGGCCAGTACCTGACCCGCTCGCATATGTCGCCGATCCAGCGAGACGAAGAGCTACGCCAGTATCTGGACCGCGAATACCAGCAACAGACCCAGGCGCGGGTGAACCGTCGCAGCTGGCCACAGGTGCGCGATTCGGCGACCGTGCAGCGTTCGCTGCAGGCTTACCGTGACGCCTACGCAGCCACCGCCGCACTGGAGCAGAAGAAGACCCGCGAAGCCGAGGTCTTCGTCAGCCGTGCGCTGGCGTCTCCGGTCGGCACCCAGCCAGGCATCCGGCGTGCGGCCTTCGCCGTGCATTCGGCGCAGGGTAACGGCCGCGCGGCCCTGGCCGACCTGCAGGGCATCCAGGACTGGACGCTGGCAAGCCCGATGGTCTATGACCTGATCATCGGTCATCACTTGCGCAACCGCGATCCGCAGGCAGCGCTGGGGATGATCGACAAGGCCGAACAGACCCTGGGATCAGAAGAGTTGTTCATCACCGAGAAGCTGCTGGCCAATCGTCAACTCAAGGCCGACGACCAGGTACAGCAGGTACTGCGCAAATGCGAGCAGTACCCCAGCCGTAAAGAAGGCTGCCGCAAGCTGGTGCCCAAGTCGGCCTGAGACTTGGGCACACGACGCCTCAGACCTGCGCGCTGCGTCGCAAGCGGCCCTCGATGCGCCGCTTGAGCCCGCGCTGCTCGATGGACAAACGTGAGCCGGCGGCGCGGCTCGCGCGCCCCCAGTCCTCCAGCAGCTCCAGCACCGAGTGGTCGATGTAGCTCAGGTTCGCCAGCGGTACATGCAGATGCGTCCCGGCAGGCACGCTTTCCAGCACCTGGGTCAGGGCAGGCACCTTGAGGAAGGTGGCCGCACCGCTCAGGCGCAGCTCCATGTGCCCATGGCGCGGCAGCTCGACCAGGTTGATCTTGAGTCGCGCCGCCTTGAACGCCAGCTTGAGCAAGGTCAGGGCAAAGCCCAGCAGCACGCCGGTCAGCAGATCGGTGAAGATGATCGCCAGCGCCGTGGCGGCGTAGGTGAACATCGGCATCCGGCCATAGCGTCCGAGGCCACGGAAGGCCTTGAAATCGACCAGCTTGATACCGGTGTACACCAGCACGCCTGCCAGGCTTGCCACCGGAATCTGCTGCAGCACGCTGCTCAGCACCACCACGAACGCCAGCAACCACAGGCCATGCAGGATCGCCGAGGCGCGAGTCTTTGCACCGGCCTGGACGTTGGCCGAACTGCGCACGATCACGCCGGTCATCGGCAATGCCCCCAGCACACCGCACAGCATGTTGCCGATACCTTGCGCCGACAGCTCCCGGTCGAAATCCGAACGCTGGCCGTTGTGCATGCGATCCACCGCCGCAGCCGACAGCAGCGTCTCGGCGCTGGCGATGAAGGCCAGGGCGAAGGCGGCCACCAGCAAGGTTGGATCGGCCAGTTTGAGCAGGTCGTCCGGACGGATCCAGTCAATCGCCTCCGACAGATCTGCAGGCACCTGCACACGGTTGACCGGCAGCGCCAGCCAGATGCTGATCGCGGTCATTGTCGCCACGCCCAGCAAGGCACCGGGGATGAAGCGCAGGCGCTGCGGGCGCCAGCGTTCCCAGCCCCACATCATCGCGATGGTGCCCAGGCCCAAAGCGCCGGCCTGCCAGCCATTGCCGGCGGCTTCAAACGGTAATGCCGAGGCCAGGGTCGCGGGGAAGCCCAGCAGGTTCTCGACCCCCGAGGGCTGTGGCGCGCTGTCGAACATGACATGCACCTGCGACAGCACGATCAGCACGCCGATACCGGCCAGCATGCCGTACACCACCGCCGGTGCAGTGACGCGAAACCAGCAGCCCAGGCGCAGCCGCCCGGCCAGCAACTGCAACAGGCCTGCCAGCAGCAGGATCGGCCCGAGCATGGCCACGCCATGCTGGCGCACCAGCTCGAACACCAACACCGCCAGGCCCGCGGCCGGGCCGCTCACCTGCAGGGGCGAGCCGGCCAGGAAGCCCACGACGATGCCACCGATGATCCCGGTGATCAGCCCTTTGGCGGGCGGCATGCCCGAGGCGATCGCGATGCCCATGCACAGCGGCAGGGCCACCAGGAACACCACGACCGAAGCCAGCAACTCTCGCGGCAAGGCCGCTTTTATCTGTGTCATGTTCACCATAACGCTCCTTTTCTGATTCACGGCCATTCCACTGGCCGACGGCACGGGGATCCCTGAATCGCGCGCAGGCGCGGGCCGCCAGCAGGATTGCCGGCAAGTAGGTCAGGGAAATTCAAGGCAGCAGAAAGCCCTGCCGCGCCTGGTGGGCGCAGCCGGCTATCAAGGTTTCTTCAGGTGTTGGGGTCGCTTAGGCTCTGTACGAAAAGCCTTGATACTCGGTGATGCTGCGTTGAAAACAGCCTCGGAATGCTCATTTACAACCCGTAAACTCCGCTTCCTCGGCTGTT
>NZ_JBNFMU010000130.1:0-1066 GCF_049942315.1 Pseudomonas wayambapalatensis | reverse complement strand
CCCTCATCCATGAAGCGGCGGATGAACTCCCATTCGGCTTGCTGCTCCGTATAGTTGTTGGCGGCCTTGCCTACGTGGACGAGTTCGGGATGAAGTGCGCCGGCGAAGGAGGGTGGCCATAAGAGCTCCAAAGGAAGGCCTACTCCCCCGGCGGTGGCGTATTTTTTATCCGAGCCACCGGACGTGACACCGTGCCAAGGGAGTGTGACTATTCCGCCACAGTACGTTGGGCGGTGTAGGTAGACCTGTTGGGTGGTACGGTTGAACCGTATCAGCAAATGGCGAGAGGTGAACATTTCAAAGCGCGTGAAGCGGAGCCCATATTTTAAGTAAAGCCATAATGCACCTACGCCCAATGTGAAGAAGAGTGACCCCATGAAAAGCTGCTCGCCATAGGTCTCACCGTTGTAGTTGAGTGATAGGCTGATGAGGCTTTTTATGTCTTCTAAAGCAATCGCTAAGTTCACTGATGAGTAGGCTATAAATGCAAGGGATATTATGCTTATTAGTCCCCGTTTATCCTCCCACATGCCGCAGCGCATTTCTAATATATGCTCGTTGTAAACATAGACTGGTCCGCGACTTTTGGGGCTGTTGCTGGCTGGCTTCTTGGCGGCCTCAATCATTTCCTGATCGTCGCTTTCATATGTGATCTTTATTTTGAATTTTTTATGCTGTTTTTCAAAAGCCTCACGCTCTTCTTTTGGGTTGATGTAGGCAAGCCATGTGAGCCACTCAACAAAGTACATTATACTACCTCGCTGATCGCGCTGATCAGATCTTCAAGTTCTTCTGCATCCTTGGTATAACTTTTGTGGGATGGTTGAAGGCGGAAACAGCATTTGTTGCACCATTTTTCTAGTGCGTCTTCATCGAAGATCATTAAGGCGATACTGCTAACGAGCACGATGGCGCCTCCAATCCTGCTTTGCCAACGAGTGGCTGAAAGCTGTAACGCAAGTCAGATTGGTAGTAGGCATAAGCAATCCTTGTCCGCCGTCCGAGATTCGAAATGCCCAGGCAGCGATGACTGCCAGGGCACGTTTTCATGCGATTTGCCAATCAG
>NZ_JBNFMU010000129.1:0-17073 GCF_049942315.1 Pseudomonas wayambapalatensis | reverse complement strand
TGCTCGACCGTGCAGGCAGCGCCTTGACCGAACAATAAGGACGCGCTGATGAACACATCTGCAACCAGGCTGCTGCTGGCCTTATATATATAGCTACACCCGCAACCAATCACTCGACCTTCAAGGTAACCCGGCCAAACGACTTCTTACCCGCCTGGCACACATGGGTAGCACCCAGGACAAACAAGAAGTCCTTGTCGACGACTGCACCATCAACCTTGACCGCGCCGCTACCGAGCAGATCACGCGCCTGGGCCGAGTTCTTTACCAGACCCGCACGGTTCAGCACCGCAGCGATCGGCAGGTCTTCAGCCGCAGCGACTTCGATCTCCGGCAGATCCTCAGGCAGCTCGCCCTCCTTCATGCGGTTGCCCGCAGCACGGTGAGCATTCGCCGCAGCCTCTTCACCATGGAAACGCGCCACGATCTCTTCGGCCAGCTTGATCTTGATGTCGCGCGGGTTCGCACCCTTCTCGACATCGGCGCGGAACTGATCGATCTCGTCCATCGAGCGGAAGCTCAGCAGCTCGAAGTAGCGCCACATCAGCGTATCCGGAATTGAGACCAGCTTGCTGTACATCACCCCAGGCGCTTCCTGGATACCCACATAGTTACCCAGCGACTTGGACATCTTCTTCACGCCATCGAGCCCTTCGAGCAACGGCATGGTCACGATGTTCTGAGCTTCCTGGCCATAGGCGCGCTGCAGCTCACGCCCCATCAACAGGTTGAACTTCTGGTCGGTACCACCGAGCTCGACATCCGCCTTGAGCGCAACCGAGTCGTAACCCTGCACCAGCGGATAGAGGAACTCATGGATGGCGATCGGTTGCTGGCTGGTGTAGCGCTTGTCGAAGTCGTCACGCTCGAGCATGCGCGCGACGGTGTACTGGGACGCCAGACGAATGAAGTCGGCCGGGGTCAGCTTATCCATCCAGGTAGAATTGAACGCGACCTCGGTCTTGGCCGGGTCGAGAATCTTGAACACTTGCTGCTTATAGGTTTCGGCGTTGTCCAGAACCTGCTCGCGGGTCAGCGGCGGGCGCGTGGCACTCTTGCCGCTAGGGTCACCGATCATGCCGGTGAAGTCACCGATCAGGAAGATCACCTGATGCCCCAATTCCTGGAACTGCCGCAGCTTGTTGATCAGCACGGTGTGACCCAGATGCAGGTCAGGAGCCGTTGGGTCGAAGCCAGCCTTGATACGCAGCGGCTGGCCGCGCTTGAGCTTCTCCACCAGTTCCGACTCGACCAACACCTCTTCCGCACCGCGCTTGATAAGCGCCAGCTGCTCTTCAACCGACTTCATAGACAGACCCGCAAGGCTCAGATTCAAAGGGGACCAACCATACAAGATCGGCCGTCAAATACAAGTTTCGCAACGGAATGTGACCCGGAAGGCGCCTTGCGGCGTCTACGCGCCCTTGCGCGAAAATGGATTTGGTTATATTTTATACAGTTATTTCATCTTCATCATGTCATTCATCTTTTCCACCGTGTTTTTCAGCGTATTCAGTCACCTTTTTCATTCACTTTTTCAAAGTCACCTCATCTATGACCAACGACACGCCTAAAGCGCCCCCGCTTTATCCGAAAAGCCATCTGTTGGCCGCCAGCGGCATCGCCGCCCTGCTCAGCCTGGCCTTGCTGGTATTTCCCTCCAGCGACGTAGAAGCGAAGAAGACCACCCTCAACCTCGAGCTCGAAACCCCGGCCGAGCAACTCAAAGACGAATCCAAGGCCGCACCGCTGGTGCAGTCCACCGAATCCACCGGCTCGCCCTTCGCCCAGATCGAAGGGGATGAACCCGCTACAGAACAGGCCGCCGGACAGCCGCAACCCGTCGCGCAGGAGAAGGCGCAAGACAAGGCCCCCGGTCATCGCGAAGTCGTGGTCGCCCGTGGCGACACCCTCTCCACACTGTTCGCCAAAGTGGGCCTGCCCGCCAACGTCGTGCATGACGTTCTGGCCAGCGACAAGCAAGCCAAGCAGTTCAGCCAGCTGAAACACGGCCAGGTGCTACAGTTCGAACTGGACAAGGACGGCCAACTGGCCAGCTTGCACAGCCAGGTCAGCAACCTCGAAAGCATCCGCCTGAACAAGACCGACAAGGGCTACGCGTTCGAACGCGAAATCACCAAGCCCCTGGTGCGAACCGCCTACGCCCATGGCGTCATCAAGAGCTCGCTCTCGGCCTCGGCCCAACGTGCCGGCCTTTCCCACAGCCTGACCATGGATATGGCCCGCGTGCTGGGCTACGACATCGACTTCGCCCAGGACATCCGCCCTGGCGACGAATTCGACGTGGTCTACGAACAAAAGGTCATGGATGGCAAGGTGGTCGGCACCGGCAACATCCTCTCGGCGCGTTTCACCAATCGCGGCAAGACCTACACCGCCGTGCGCTACACCAACAAGCAGGGCAATACCAGCTACTACACCGCTGACGGCAACAGCCTGCGAAAGGCGTTCATCCGCACACCGGTGGACTTCGCCCGCATCAGCTCGCGCTTCTCCGCCGGGCGCAAGCACCCGATCCTGAACAAGATTCGCGCCCATAAAGGTGTCGACTATGCAGCGCCTCGCGGCACGCCGATCAAGGCAGCCGGTGATGGCCGCATCGAACTGGCCGGCCGCCGCGGCGGCTACGGCAACACAGTGATCATCGCCCACGGCAACACCTACAAGACCCTGTATGGCCACATGCAAGGCTTCGCCAAAGGCATCAAGACCGGCAGCAACGTCAAGCAGGGCCAGATCATCGGCTATATCGGCACCACCGGCCTTTCCACTGGCCCGCACCTGCACTACGAGTTCCAGGTCAACGGCGTCCATGTCGACCCGCTGAGCCAGAAGGTGCCGATGGCCGATCCGATCGCCAAGGCCGAGCGCCAGCGCTTCCTGCAGCAAAGCCAACCCCTGATCGCTCGCATGGATCAGGAAAAGGCCACGCTGCTCGCCGCCAACAAGCGCTGATCCATGGCGCTCTACCTGGGGGTGATGTCCGGCACCAGCCTTGACGGCCTGGACATTGCCCTGATCGAACAGTGCGAGCAGCCACGGTTGCTCGCCACCTGCTACCTGCCCATGCCCTCCGACCTTCGCCAGGACCTGCTGAGCCTCTGTGCCAGTGGCCCTGACGAGATCGCACGGGCAGCGCTGGCCGAAAATCGCTGGGCCAGCCTTGCTGCAGAGGGCATCCGGCAATTGCTGGCCGAGCAGAAACTCGAGCCCAGCGCCATCCGCGCCATCGGCAGCCACGGCCAGACCATCCGCCACGAACCAGCCCGCGGCTTTACCGTGCAGATCGGCAACCCGGCATTGCTCGCCGAGCTGACCGGCATCTGCGTGGTGGGTGATTTCCGTCGCCGCGACGTGGCCGCAGGCGGCCAGGGCGCACCACTGGTCCCGGCCTTCCACGAAGCCTTGTTCGCCCACCTGGGGCAGCGCCTGGCAGTACTCAACGTCGGTGGCTTCAGCAACCTGAGCCTCATTGCCCAAGACACGCCAGTGCATGGCTTCGACTGCGGCCCGGGCAATGTGCTGCTGGATGCGTGGATCGAGCGCAAGCGCGGCCAGACCTTCGACGCCGATGGCGCATGGGCGGCAAGCGGCAAGGTGCAGGACGAATTGCTGGCAGCGCTGCTGAGCGATCCGTTCTTCGCCGGCAATGGCCCCAAGAGCACCGGGCGCGAGGTATTCAACCTGCCCTGGCTCGACGCTCACCTGGCAAGGCTGCCGCGTTATCGCGACGAAGACGTTCAGGCCACCCTGCTGGAACTGACCGCCCGCAGCATCACCGATGCCTTGCGCAATGCCCAGCAAGGCACCGAAGCCCTGATGGTCTGTGGCGGCGGCGCACGCAATGGCACCCTGATGAATAGGCTGGCCGCCCTGCTGCCGGCCGCGAAAGTGACCAGCACCGATGCCCAAGGTATTGACCCGGACTGGGTCGAGGCGATGGCATTCGCATGGCTGGCTCATTGCTGCCTCGAAGGCATCCCGGCGAACCGCCCAAGCGTCACGGCGGCCAGAGGGCTGCGAGTGCTGGGCGCGATCTACCCGTCCTGATCGACAGAAACGAAAACGCCGCGCAATTGCGCGGCGTTTTCGTTGAAGCCGGACTCAGATCGAGAACGACGAACCGCACCCGCAGGTGGTGGCGGCATTCGGGTTCTTGATCACGAAGCGCGAGCCTTCCAGACCTTCCTGGTAGTCCACTTCAGCACCGGCCAGGTACTGGAAGCTCATTGGATCGACGACCAGCGAAACGCCTTCGCGCTCGACAATGGTGTCGTCATCGGCCACGTCTTCATCGAAAGTGAAGCCGTACTGGAAACCCGAGCAACCGCCGCCTGTGACGAACACACGCAGCTTGAGGCGATCATTGCCTTCCTCGGATACCAGAGTCTTCACCTTGTGCGCAGCCCCTTGGGTAAACTCCAAAGCGGTGGGGGTGAAGGTTTCGACGCTCATGTTGGTTCTCCCGGCGTAAGCCGCCATAAAACTCGATGACGCGCATTATCCGCTTCTCCGAGAAAATTGGTCAAGAATTGTGCGGCTTTGGTCGAGACAAACTAAAAGGCCCGCACGGGGCGGGCCTTCTCACCTTCTTGACGATTAAGGCAGCAGCCCCGCGTGGGAAAGGCCCATGCGCTCATCCAGCCCGAACAGGATGTTCAGGTTCTGTACTGCCTGGCCGGACGCGCCCTTGACCAGATTGTCGATCACCGACAGCACCACCACCAGATCACCACCCTGCGGGCGATGAACGGCAATACGGCAGACGTTGGCGCCGCGCACGCTGCGCGTCTCTGGGTGGCTGCCGGCCGGCATCACGTCGACGAACGGCTCGTTCGCGTAGCGCTTTTCGAACAGCGCCTGCAGGTCAACCGAGGTGTCGACCACATTCGCGTAGAGAGTGGCGTGAATACCGCGGATCATCGGGGTCAGGTGAGGTACGAAGGTCAGGCCGATATCCTTGCCCGCCGCCAGGCGCAGGCCTTGGCTGATTTCCGGCAGGTGACGGTGGCCTTTGACCGCATAGGCCTTCATGCTTTCGCCAGCCTCGCAGAACAGCGAGCCCACTGCAGCACCGCGGCCTGCGCCACTGACACCCGACTTGCAGTCGGCAATCAGGCGCGACGGATCGGCCAGACCCGCTTCGAGCAGTGGCAGGAAACCAAGCTGGGTGGCGGTCGGGTAGCAGCCTGGCACGGCGATCAGACGCGCCTGGCGGATCTTCTCGCGGTTCACTTCAGGCAGGCCGTAGACGGCATCCTTGAGCAGTTCCGGCGCGCCGTGCGGCTGGCCGTACCACTTGCCCCACTCGACGGCGTCCTGCAGACGGAAGTCGGCAGACAGGTCGATGACTTTGGTCCCGGCGGCCAGCAGCTCGCCGGCCAGGGCATGGGCAACGCCATGCGGTGTGGCGAAGAACACCACATCGCAGGCGCCGAGGGTCTTGCTGTCCGGGACGCTGAACTGCAGGCCGTCATAGTGGCCGCGCAGGTTCGGGTACATGTCGGCCACCGCGACACCCGCCTCGGAGCGCGACGTGATGACCGCTACCTCGGCCTGTGGGTGCTGTGCCAGCAGGCGCAACAGTTCGACACCGGTGTAACCCGTGCCGCCGACGATACCGACCTTGATCATAACGCTTGCCCCTCATCAACGAGACCACTGGAAAGCGCACGATAATAGGGTTACGTGACGCCTGTAACAACTCTTGGGTACCCCTTCGCAGTGCCGGACCACTACTATCTGACCACCGTGAAAACCTGAAGGAACTCCCCCATGCTCTATCTCTGGATCAAGGCGCTGCATATCGTCAGCGTGGTCTGCTGGTTCGCCGGCCTGTTCTACCTGCCGCGCCTGTTCGTCTACCACGCCCAGAGCCAGGACAGCATCAGCCAGGAACGCTTCGTCACCATGGAGCGCAAGCTGTACCGCGGCATCATGAACCCGGCGATGATCGCAACCTACGTGTTCGGTATCTGGATGCTCTACCTGACGCCCGGCTGGCTGAGCCAGGGCTGGCTGCACGCCAAGCTGACCCTGGTGATCCTGCTGACCGGCTACCATCACGTATGCGGCGCACAGCGCAAACGCTTCGCCGCCGGACAGAACACCCGCAGCCATGTGTACTACCGCTGGTTCAACGAAGTACCGGTGCTGATCCTGCTGGCCATCGTAATTCTGGTGGTGGTCAAACCGTTCTGAGCCTAACCCCTGAGCGAAGGAGCCTTGCCATGTCCCTGCCTGCAACACTCGAACACCGCCTGCGACTGCCCGTGGTCGCCGCGCCGATGTTCCTGATCTCCAATCCGCAGCTGGTACTGGCTTGCTGCGCCAACGGTGTGGTGGGTAGCTTTCCGGCGCTGAACCAGCGCGACAGCGCCGGCTTCAAGGCCTGGCTGGAGGAGATCGAGGCGGGCCTTGCGCAATTGCAGGCACCTGCGCCTTATGCCGTGAACCTGATCGTGCACCCGAGCAACCCGCGCCTGCAGGCCGACCTCGCCCTGTGCGTGGAGCACCGGGTGCCGATCGTGATCACCAGCCTGGGCGCTGCGAAGGAGGTGGTAGACGCGGTGCACGGCTATGGCGGCCTGGTGTTCCACGATGTCACCACCCGTCGTCACGCCGAGAAAGCCGCCGAGGCCGGCGTTGATGGCCTGATTGCCGTGGCTGCGGGTGCCGGCGGTCATGCCGGGACCTGGAGCCCCTTCGCCCTGGTCGCGGAGATTCGCCAGTTCTTCGACAAGACTCTGCTGTTGGCCGGCTGCATCAACCACGGTCACGAAATCCTCGCAGCACGTCTGCTGGGCGCGGACCTCGCCTACATGGGCACACGCTTCATCGCCACCCGCGAGAGCCAAGCCCAGGGGGCCTACAAACAAATGCTGCTCGATGCCCACGCCGCCGACATCGTCCACACCCCGGCGGTCTCGGGTGTGCCGGCCAGTTTCCTGCGCCAGAGCCTCGAGCAGGCCGGTTACGACATGGCCGCGCTCAAGCACAACCCGGGTGAGGCCAAGCTCAAACCGCTGGATGAAGAAGCCAAGGCCTGGAAAACCGTGTGGTCGGCGGGCCAGGGCGCGGGCGGTATCCATGACCTGCCCGATACGGCAGCGCTGATCGAGCGCCTGCGTGACGAATACCGAGCCGCCCAGCTTCGCACCGCTGAACTGGCGCGCTGAAGCCCTGCAAAAGACCACAACAGCCCCAGCCAAGCTGTACACTAGGCGCCCTCTTCCGCCCCCAGGAGCCTTGCATGACCCGTTACGCCATGATCACCGGAGCTTCCAGCGGCCTGGGCCTGGCCCTGGCGGAGGCCCTGGCGCGGCGCGGGCGCAACCTGATCCTGGTGGCACGCCACCGCGAAACCCTTGAGCCAATCGCGGTCGAGCTGACCCAGCGCTTCGGCGTCGAGGTCTTGCTGCGCGCCTGCGACCTCAGCCAGCCTTTGCGCCTCTCGGGGTTCGTACTCGAGCTGGAAGAGGGCGAGCGGCGCATCGACCTGCTGGTCAACTGTGCCGGGCAGCGCACCTATGGGCCCTTCCTGGCCCATGAGTGGGCCGACGAACAAGACCTGCTGGAGGTCAATATCCTCGCCCTCACCCGCCTGTGCCACGCCATCGGCAACCTGATGGCGGTGCACGGTGGCGGCCAGATCCTCAACGTGGCCTCACTGGCCAGCGCCGCGCCGGGTCCGTGGATGGCGTGCTACAGCGCCAGCAAGGCCTATGTACTGAATTTCTCGGAAGCCCTGCGCGAAGAACTGCGTCGTACCGGGATCAAGGTGTCGGTTTTGTGCCCGGGCCCGATCCACTCGGCAAAACGACACATCCCGCGCCTGGAGGGCAGTTCGCGCTGCCTGAGCGCCGAAGAAGTGGCGCTCTACACCGTGCGCGCGCTGGACAAGAACCGCGCCCTGATCATGCCGGGCCGACGCAATCGCTGGCTGGCCTTCGCCCCACGCCTTCTGCCGCGCTGGTTGAGCCGCAAGCTGGCGGGCGTGATCCATCGTCGCTACTGCCCGATCGGCGCCGAATGACCTCTGTCCGAGCAGCGCCTCGCTGAGTACACTGCGCTTCGACCCTCACCAAGGAGCAAGTGACGTGGACGATCTATTCCTCAAGATCATCAACCGGGAAATCCCGGCGGATATCATCTACGAAGACGACCAGATCCTGGCCTTCAAGGATATCGCCCCTGCAGCGCCGGTACATTTTCTGGTCATCCCGAAAAAGCACATCCGGACCCTCAACGACCTGACCGATGAGGACAAGGCCCTGGCTGGCCACATCCTGTTCACCGCCCAGCGCCTGGCCGTCGAGCAAGGCTGCGAGGAAGGTTTCCGTGTGGTCATGAACTGCAACCCCAAGGGTGGGCAGACGGTCTACCACATTCACATGCACGTGCTCGGCCAGCGTCAGATGAACTGGCCGCCGGGCTGACCCAAGGCAAGCCCATCCGGCATGATTGAGTTAAACTGTCGGGCATCACTTTAGTGGAGGTGCCCGATGGCTACCGAACGTCACTATTCGCCGCTCGACCGCTTGTTGCTGCAGGCTGATACCGCCATGCGCACCCTGCTGCCCTTCAGCGGCCAACCTTCCCGTCCCTCGCCTGCGATCATCCAGCCGGATGCCGAGCTGGACGAGTCCCAGACCCGCCATATTGCCGGCCTGATGCGCATCAACCATACCGGTGAGGTCTGCGCCCAGGCGCTCTACCAAGGTCAGGCCCTGACCGCCAAGCTGCCGCAGGTACGCAAGGCCATGGAGCATGCCGCCGAGGAAGAAATCGACCACCTGGCCTGGTGCGAGCAGCGCATCCGCCAACTGGGCAGCCACCCAAGTGTGCTCAACCCGCTGTTCTACGGCATGTCGTTCGGCATCGGTGCCCTCGCCGGCCTGGTCAGCGACAAGGTCAGCCTGGGCTTCGTCGCCGCCACCGAGCACCAGGTCTGCAAGCACCTGGACGAGCACCTCGAACAGATCCCCGAAGAAGACGAAAAATCCCGCGCCATTCTCGAACAGATGCGCGTCGATGAAGAGCAACACGCCGAATCCGCTCTGGAAGCCGGCGGCTATCGTTTCCCGGCCCCGGTGCGTTTCGGCATGAGCCTGCTGGCCAAGGTGATGACCAAGAGCACCTACCGCATCTAGGACCCACCGATGACCGAGCGCTTCGATGCCAAGGATCTGGCCAGCGCGGTAAGCGCCGGCGTCCTCCAGCCAGGCCAGGATCGGGCACTGCTCGAATTCCTGCGCCAGCAACCGCAGCAACAGGGCCGGTTCCAGTTGGCCCATGTCGCCTTCTACTTCGGCGCACTGCTGATCATGGCGGCCATGGGCTGGCTGCTCACCGAGGCGTGGATGCGCATTGGTGACTCGGCGCTGCTCGCCATCGCCCTGCTCTATATCGCCAGCCTTACCCTGTTCGCCCTGTCACTCCAGCGCCGCGGGCAGGCCATTGCCGCCGGGGTTCTGGCCGCCGTCGCCGTGAGCATCGTACCGCTGGCAGTGTTCGCCCTCGAACGCCTGCTCGGCTGGTGGCCGCTGGATGACGTGCAGTTCGACTACCACCAGTACTACACCTACGTGCAAGGCGGCTGGCTGCTGATGGAAGCGGCAACCGTCGTCGCCGGGCTGGCGATGCTGCGCCTGGTGCCTTTCCCCTTCATCGTGATGCCAATCGCGGTGGCCCTGTGGTTCATGTCCATGGACCTCAGCGAATGGTTCTACGGCGAAGTGTTCAGTTGGGAGCAGCGCCAGAACGTCTCGGTGTGGTTCGGCCTGCTGTTGCTGGCCGCGTTCCTGGCAGTGGACGGTCGCACGCGCCGCGACTACGCCTACTGGGGTTACCTGGCAGGGCTTCTGGCCTTCTGGGGCGGGCTGACTTCGATGAACAGCGACAGTGAAGTGGGCAAGGCGCTCTATTGCCTGATCAACCTTGGCCTGATGGGATGTGCAGTGCTGCTGCGCCGCCCGATGTTCATGGTATTCGGTGCCATGGGCGTGGCTGCGTACCTGGGCTACCTGTCGTATGACGTGTTCGCCGAGTCGCTGCTGTTCCCGGTGGTGATCACATTGATCGGGCTTGGCGTGATCGGCCTGGGCCTTGCCTACCAGAAGCGTCGTGAACGACTGAGTCAATCGTTGCGGGCAAAACTGCCGCAATGGCTACTGGACGCGCTGCCAGCCCTGCGTGACTGAAAACCGGGGCCGCCAGGCGGCCCCACAGTCTCAACCCAGCTCCACGATCTCGTAGCCATGGGTGATTTCCACGCCCGCCCGATCAAGCATGATCGAGGCCGAGCAATATTTCTCGGCCGACAGCTCCACTGCCCGCTTGACCTGCGCTTCCTTCAGCCCGCGGCCTTTGACCACGAAATTCAGGTGGATCTTGGTGAACACCTTCGGATCTTCGCCGGCTCGCTCGGCCTCAAGGAAGGCTTCGCAGCTTTCCACCGCCTGTCGGGACTTCTTCAGGATGCTGACCACATCGAAACTGCTGCAGCCACCCAGGCCGAGCAGCAGCATCTCCATCGGGCGTACGCCCAGGTTACGACCGCCAGCCTCGGGAGGACCGTCCATGACCACGACATGCCCACTCCCCGACTCACCGAGGAACATGGCCTCACCGGCCCACTGGATGCGCGCCTTCATCTATCCGGACTCCTGATTTCGTAAAAGGCCGTCAGCTTAGACCTTGTAGCGCCGCCGGAAAAGCTCAAGACGTTAGGGTTTCATGCCGATAAACCCAAAGTGTCTGATAAGCTGACGCCAAATCACTGGCGCCCCTGTCAGTAACCTCCTACAAAATGCCTCTGCGTCGCTCGAACAGGATTTCGTGATGGTAGCCTCAGCACTCCCTGCCAAGATCAAGAATATCGACAAGCTGCTGGTGCACTGCCAACGCCGCCGCTATGCCGCCAAGAGCAACATCATCTGCGCCGGCGACCGAGCCGAGACGCTGTCGTTCATCGTCAAGGGTTCGGTGACCATCCTGATCGAGGACGACGAAGGTCACGAGATGATCATCGCCTACCTCAACAATGGTGATTTCTTCGGTGAGCTGGGGTTGTTCGAACCGGCGGGCCCCGAACAGCAGCGCAGTGCCTGGGTACGGGCCAAGACCGAATGCGAAGTGGCCGAGATCAGCTACGACAAGTTCCGCGAGCTGGCCCGCCACGATCCGGACATTCTCTACGCCCTTGGCAGCCAGATGGCCCAGCGCCTGCGCAACACCACGCGCAAGGTCGGCGACCTGGCCTTCTTCGACGTCACCGGCCGCGTCGCTCGTTGCCTGCTCGACCTGTGCAAGCAGCCAGATGCCATGACCCACCCCGACGGTATGCAGATCAAGATCACCCGTCAGGAAATCGGTCGGATCGTCGGCTGCTCGCGCGAGATGGTCGGCCGCGTGCTCAAGGATCTCGAGGAACGCAGCCTGGTGCAGGTCAAGGGCAAGACCATGGTGGTCTACGGCACCCGTTAATCCTTGGGCAGCGCCGCGATCACCTCGGCGTAGGCCTGGGACAGCCGTTCGAACCAAGGGACTGCGGGCGCCACTTCATGCAAGGCAATATGGCTGTCGGCACGGCAGCGTTGCTCCAGCCCACAACATTCGTTGAAACGATTGACCGCCGCCACCATCGACTCACGCTCGTTGTCCAGCAGCAGCGCCCCATGCACCAGCACCACCGGGCGCTTGCCGCCCAGCCCCTGGCGCCAGCGCTGGGCAGTGCCGACCAGCTTGCGGCCGTTGAGATTGACGTTGTAGCGACCATCGCAGAACGCACCGTCGATCTCCCCGACCGACGCCACACCACCCCATTCGCGCAAGACATCGCACAGCGGCAGGCACAAGCGCTCGTATGCGTTCTCGATGCGACCGTGATCGCCTTCGCTGCGCGGTGCGACGTAGACCAGCGCCACGTTCACCGTCGAATGGGATTGCGGCACGGGTTCACCACCGGTTTCACGCAGCAGCACGGGCCAGCCGGCAATCGCCAGCTCCGCACAGGCAGCTTCGAAATTATCGAGCCGGCTCATGCGCCGTGGCATGACCAGCGCATGGTCGGTGGGGCGCCAGAAGAGCACATCAGATTCACGCTCGCCACGGCAGACGGCGGCGAGCAGCTCCTGTTCGGCGTGCAGGCCCTGCTCGACGGTGAGGGCCAGGGGTTGATCGGTCATTGATCCACCTTGGAAGTTAGGTCCACTTGCCCACGAAAGGGCCAGAACAGGCATACAAAAAAGCCGGCATCAAGCCGGCTTCCTTATCTTGATCAGTCCAGAGGCTGAACAGTCTTCTTCACCTGATCCGGGAAGAACAGCCGCTGCAGTTCCAAGCCCGGCTGCTCGGCCCGCATGAAGGCCTCGCCCACCAGGAACGAATACACTTCGTTGATTTCCATCAGCTCCACGTCGGCGCGGTTGAGGATACCGCTCTCGGTGATCGCCAGGCGGTCACGCGGAATGCGCGGCAGCAGGTCGAGTGTGGTATCCAGGCTGACCTCGAAGGTGTGCAGGTTGCGGTTGTTGACCCCCACCAGCGGCGTGTCGAGGGTTTTCAGCGCGCGCTCCAGCTCTTCGCCATCGTGCACCTCCACCAGCACATCGAGACCGACATCCTTGGCAGTGGCGGCAAGCTCGGCCATCTTCACATCGTCCAGTGCCGAGACGATCAGCAGCACGCAGTCGGCGCCCAGGGCGCGGGCTTCGACGATCTGGTAGGGATCGACCATGAAGTCCTTGCGAATCACCGGCAGCGACACGGCGGCGCGGGCCTGTTGCAGGTATTCGTCAGCGCCCTGGAAGTAATCCACGTCGGTGAGTACCGACAGGCAGGTCGCGCCGCCCTTCTCGTAGCTGACCGCGATTTCCGCAGGCACGAAGTGCTCGCGGATCACGCCCTTGCTCGGCGAGGCCTTCTTGATTTCAGCGATGACCGCCGGCTGCTTGCGCTTGGCCTGTTCGATCAAGGCGTTGGCAAAGCCGCGCGGAGCATCGGCGACCTTGGCCAGACGCTCCAGCTCGGCGAGGCTCACGCGCGCGCTGCGCTCGGCCACTTCCTGAAACTTGCGGGCGATGATTCTTTCCAGCACCGTCGGTACGCTCATGCTCCGTTCTCCTGCTTGAATACCGCGGTAAAGGCGCCCAGCTCCTGGAGTTTTTCCCAGGCAAGGCCGGTGTGCAGTACATCGTGGGCGAGTTCGACGCCCGATTTCAGGCTCATCGCGTGGTCGGCGGCATACAGCGCGGCGCCGGCGTTGAGCACGATCATTTCGGCAGCTTTCTGGCCATTTTCGGTCTTGCGGCGGCCCAGGGCGTCACGGATCAGCGCCAGCGAAGCCTGCGGATCCTCGACCGCCAGGCCGTGCAGGCTCTGGCTCTTCATGCCAAGGTCTTCCGGTTCTACCCAGTACTCGGTGATCTCACCGTTCTTCAGTTCCGCGACGAAGGTCGGTGCGGCCAGGCTGAATTCGTCCAGGCCATCCTTGGAGTGCACCACCAGCACATGCTTGCTGCCCAGGCGCTGCAACACTTCGGCCAGCGGGCGGCACAGGGCCTGGGTGAACACGCCAACCACCTGGTGCTTCACACCGGCCGGATTCGTAAGCGGGCCGAGCATGTTGAAGAGCGTGCGCAGGCCCAGGTCGCGGCGCGGGCCAGCGGCATGCTTCATTGCGCTGTGGTGAGTCTGGGCGAACATGAAACCGATCCCCAGGCTATCGATGCAGCGGGCCACCTGTACCGGCGTAAGGTTCAGGTAGATACCGGCCGCCTCCAGCAGGTCGGCGCTGCCGCTCTTGCCGGACACCGCCCGGTTGCCGTGCTTGGCCACCGGGCAACCGGCCGCGGCGAGCACAAAGGCCGAGGCCGTGGATACGTTGAAGATGTTGGCCCCGTCGCCGCCGGTGCCGACAATGTCGACCACGCCGTCGAGGCTCTTGAGCTCGACCTTGTCGGCCAGCTCACGCATGACCGAAACGGCACCGACGATCTCGTCGATGCTCTCGCTCTTCATGCGCATGCCCATCAGGAAGGCGCCGATCTGCGCCTCGGTGCATTGTCCGGTCATGATCTGACGCATGACATCGCGCATTTCTTCTGTGGACAGGTCCAGGTGGCCGACGATGCGGCTCAGCGCGCTCTTGATATCCATGATCGGTCCTTAGCGGCGGCCGCCGGTCTGCTTGAGGAAATTGGCGAACAGCTCGTGACCCTGCTCGGTGAGGATGGACTCGGGGTGGAACTGCACCCCTTCGATGTTCAGGGTCTTGTGACGCAAGCCCATGATCTCGTCGACCGAACCGTCTTCATGGGCAGTCCAGGCGGTAACTTCGAGGCAGTCAGGCAGGGTTTCGCGCTTGACCACCAGCGAATGGTAGCGGGTCACGGTCAACGGGTTGTTCAGGCCGGCGAACACGCCCAGGTCGCGGTGGAACACTGGGCTGGTCTTGCCGTGCATTACCTGGCGGGCCCGCACCACGTCACCGCCGTACGCCTGGCCGATGGACTGGTGACCCAGGCACACGCCGAGGATCGGCAGCTTGCCGGCAAAGTGCAGGATGGCCTCGATGGAAACGCCTGCCTCACTGGGCGTGCAAGGGCCGGGCGAGACGACGATGCGCTCCGGGTTGAGGGCTTCGATCTGGGCGATGGTCAGTTCGTCGTTGCGAATGACCTTGACCTCGGCACCCAACTCGCCGAGGTACTGGACGACGTTGTAGGTGAAGGAGTCGTAATTGTCGATCATCAGTAACATCTGGGGGCAACCTCTTGAATCTACTGACTGTGCTTTCGAACCTTCCTGCGTCGGCCATGGGCGCGGTTCTGCCGCGACGGCGAAACTGGAACGACAGGAGGGCAAACGGGGACGGGCCGGACAGGACCGGCAGGAGAAAGAGTCAGGCGCGCCAACGCCAACGGGCGTGAGCCTTGATAACGCGCATCAGGAGTTTGCTGACGATCAACACGGGGTAGTTCTCGCTCATACGTCCCGGCACAGTAGCCTACCGCGACGAGAGGCGCAATACGCCGTAAATACCGGGAAACGAACGGACCGCGCGCTTTTTTGCTAAGGTCTTCGGGCTTGTCTCCATAAAAACAATGAAAAGGAACTTCACACATGCGACAGCCACCTTTCCTGCGCACGGCCCTGTGCCTGCTCACCCTCGCCTGCAGCCAGGCCATGGCAGCACCCTCGCCATACTCTTCGCTGATCGTGTTCGGCGACAGCCTCAGCGATGCAGGGCAGTTCCCCGACCTCACCGGTGGCACCGAGGGCCGACGCTTCACCAATCGTGATGCCAATGGCAACTTCGCCCCGGTATCGCCAATGATCCTCGGCGGGCGCCTCGGCATCGACCCGGACCAGCTCAACCCGTCGACCTCCCTGGGAATTCGTCCGGACGGCAACAACTGGGCAGTCGGCGGCTACCGGACCGACCAGATCCTCGACTCCATCACCGACTCTTCCGAGCTGATCGTACCGCCGGGCAACCAGGGAGCCGGGACCGTACTGCGCGAACGCCCGGGCTACCTGGCCAATGGCCTGCAGGCCGATCCGAATGCCCTTTATTACATCACCGGCGGCGGCAACGACTTCCTTCAAGGCCGCGTCAACAGCGCCGCCGATGCCGCCGCCGCAGGTGCGCGCCTCGCCGCCAGCGCCCAGGCCCTGCAACAGGGCGGGGCGCGCTACATCATGGTGTGGCTGCTGCCCGACCTGGGGCAGACCCCGAACTTCAGCGGTACACCACAGCAGGGGCCGCTGTCGCAGCTCTCGGGCGTGTTCAACCAGTCGCTGCTCAACCAACTGCGCCAGATCGATGCCGAAATCATCCCGCTGAACATCCCCACCCTGCTCGGCGAAGCGCTGCGCAGCCCGGCAGAATTCGGCCTGGCCGCCGACCAGAACCTGGTCGGCACCTGCTACAGCGGCGACAGCTGCGTGCAAAACCCGGTCTATGGCGCCAACGGCACCAACCCCGACCCAACCCGGCTGCTGTTCAACGACTCGGTACATCCAACCATTGCCGGCCAGCAACTGATCGCCGACTACGCCTACTCCATCCTCGCCGCCCCTTGGGAACTGACGCTGCTTCCGGAAATGGCCCACGCCAGCTTGCGTGCTCACCAGGATGAGCTGCGCAACCAATGGCAGACACCCTGGCAGGCGGTCGGCCAGTGGCAAGCCTTCGTCGCCACCGGCGCCCAGGACCTGGATTTCGGCAGCCAGCGCAGTTCGGCAAGTGGCGATGGCCGCGGCTACAACCTGACCCTCGGCGGCAGCTACCGGCTCGATGATGCCTGGCGCGTCGGTCTGGCAGCGGGCGTCTACAGACAGAAACTGGAGGCAGGCCAACAGGACTCGGACTACAAGCTCGACAGCTACCTGGCCAGTGCCTTCGCCCAGTTCCGCCAGAACCGCTGGTGGGCCGATACTACGCTGACTGCCGGCCACCTGGACTACAGCGACCTCAAGCGCAGCTTTGCCCTCGGCGCCAGCGAACGCACCGAGAAAGGCGACACTGATGGCGAGGCCTGGGCCATCAGTGGACGGCTGGGCTACAACCTGGCCGCTGACGAGAGCCGTTGGCAACTGGCTCCGTTCATCAGCGCAGACTATGCACGGGTCAAGGTCGATGGTTATGACGAGAAGAGCGGTCGCTCGACGGCCCTGAGCTTCGATGATCAGGAGCGCAAGTCCCGCCGACTGGGCGCGGGCCTGCTGGGCACTGTGCAGGTGCTGCCAAGCACGCGGTTGTTCGCCGAGGTCGCGCGCGAACACGAGTTCGAGGATGACCGCCAGGACCTGACCATGCACCTGACCACCCTGCCGGGCAACGACTTCACCCTGGCCGGCTACACGCCGCACAGCAACCTGACCCGGGCAAGCCTGGGCCTCAGCCATGAACTGGTGCCGGGGGTGAACCTGCGGGGGAACTACAACTGGCGCAAGAGTGATGAGCTGCGTCAGCAGGGCGTCAGCCTGGCGGTGAGCCTGGACTTTTGAGGGTTAACCCATCGCGTGGCCAGCCCGCTCCTACAG
>NZ_JBNFMU010000128.1:0-2371 GCF_049942315.1 Pseudomonas wayambapalatensis | reverse complement strand
GTGGGAGCGGGCTTGCCCGCGAATGGAAGCGCCGCGCGTTACCTGACCAAGTGCAGGAACTGCATGTGCCGCTCGTACTGGTCGAGGATGTCGTTGATGATCTGCTCCTTGCTGTACCCGACCAGGTCATAGTTCTGGCTGCCTTCGGCCAGGTGCACTTCGGCGCGGTAGTAGCGGCGGTTCTTCAACTCCTGCGTGCCCAGCCCACCCAGTGCGAAAGATGGGGTGAAGTAGCCACGCATCTGCACCTGGTAGATGAACGGCTGCTCCTCGCCATGGCCGATCTTCAGGCTGACGTTGTCGTGGCTCGGGTCGTCCTGGGTGATCAGCACCAGGCCCTTCTGCTCGAACACCTCGGTCACGTCGGCAATCGCCGGGCGCACCACGTCATCCATGAAGCGGTACACCTCGTCACGTGACGGGAAATGCACGGCCTGGCTCAAGCGCTGGCGCCAGCCACCGCGTCCGCGGCGGGACTGAGCGAACGGTGCCAGCGAGTGCATCTGCGCGATCTGCCGCTGGCTCTCCAGATAGAACGCCTTGTGCAAGCCCCACATCATGCACAGCAAGATCAGCGAGAACGGCAAGGACGTCAGCACCACTGCCGACTTGAGCGAATCGATGCTGCCGGCGAACAGCAAGCCGCTGGTGACCAGCGCCGTCATCGCGCCCCAGAAGATCCGCAGCCAGTTCGGCCCGTCTTCGTCAGCGTCGCCGCCCTTGGCAGACAGCGTCGACAGCACCACGGTGCCGGAGTCGGCGGAGGTGACGAAGAACACGAAGCTGATGAACACCGTGACGGCGATCACCGTCTTGCTCCAGGGGTAGGTTTCCAGCAGCAGGTACAGGCTCATCGACGGGTTGTCCAACGCCGACTGCCCCAGCGCGGTCATCCCATGGTTGATCACCTGGTCCAGCGCACTGTTACCGAAGATCGACATCCACGCCAGGGTGAAGCCCAGAGGAATCAGCAGCACGCCGAAGACGAATTCGCGAATGGTGCGCCCACGCGAGATGCGCGCGATGAACAGCCCGACGAAGGGCGCCCAGGCAATCCACCAGGCCCAGTAGAACACCGTCCAGCCGCCCAGCCAGTCGCGGTTCTCGCCATAGGCATACACGTCGAAGCTCTTGCGCGGCAGGGCGCCGAGATAGTCACCGAGGTTCTGGATCAGGGTGTTGAACAGGTGTTGCGTGGGCCCGGCGAAGAGCACGAACAGCAGCAGCGCGCAGGCCAGGAACAGGTTGATGTCGCTCATCACCCGCACGCCCTTCTCTACTCCGGCGACCGCCACGGCCACCGCAGCGCCCATCATCAGGGTGATGAGCAGCACCTGCACCCACTGGCTGTGGTCGATGCCGAACAGGTAGTCCAGGCCGGCGTTCAGGTGCAACACGCCAAAGCCCATGTCCGCGCCCAGGCCGAACACCGTGGCGATGATGCCGAAGCCGTCCACCGCATAGCCGATCGGCCCGTTGATGCGCTTGCCGATCAGCGGGTACAGCGCCGAGCGCAGTGCCAGCGGCAGGTTGTGGCGGTAGGCGAAATACGCCAGGGCCATGCCGACGAAGGCGAACACGCCCCAACCATGCAGGCCCCAGTGCAGGAACAGGATCTGCATCGCCTGACGCCCGGCCTCGGCCGTGCCCGCCTCGCCCTGGGGCGGCTGGAGCATGTGGGTCAGGGGTTCGGAAACGCAGAAGAAGAACAGCGTGATGCTGATACCGGCAGCGAACAGCATGCCGGCCCAGGACAGGTAGCTGAACTCGGGCTCGTCATGGTCGGCGCCGAGCTTGATCTTGCCGTAGCCGGACACTGCGGTGACCACCACGAACACCAGGTACAAGGTCATGGCCAGCATGTAGTACCAGCCGACCGTGTTGGCCGCCCAGTTCTGTGCAGCCAGCAACCAGTCGCCCGCCGCTTGCGGGTTGGCGATGACCACCAGGCCGAAGATGAGGATGAAACTTGCCGCGAAGTAGAACACCGGGGGGTTCATGCGGATCTTGCCATTGGCAAGGGAAGGCGTCGGTGCACTCATGAAACGGGCACCTCTACAGTAGTGAAAAGGCTCGGATTGAACGGGTTCAGCAAAGGGAATCCTCCTGTTGAACACCGGCAGCGGACCAGCGTTTTAATTTGAACAAGCGTTCAAGTTAAACATGGATCGGATTTCAATGCGACCTGTGGTCGCTGGCGGGCGACCAATTGACCTTTGCGCTTTGCCAGCAGTTCCGGCCCTATCGGGGGGAAAGAACAACCCCCCCCCCGGGGGGGGGAGGGGTCCCCGATAAGGACCACCAAGAACCCCCCCCCCCTTTTTCTTTTAACCTAGATTTAAGGTTTCCCTGGTGGTGTTTTTCTTTTTCT
>NZ_JBNFMU010000127.1:0-2345 GCF_049942315.1 Pseudomonas wayambapalatensis | reverse complement strand
CCTGGACACCTGGCCCAGCCAGGCCCCAGGCCTGCACCTGGAAGGCGAGCACCTGGCCTATGTGATCTATACCTCCGGCTCCACCGGTCGCCCGAAAGGCGTGGCCATTGCTCACCGCAACGTCGCCGCGCTGGTGGCCTGGTCGCAGCAGGTATACAGCCAGGCGGACATTCAGGGCGTGCTGGCCAGCACCTCGATCTGTTTCGACCTGTCGGTGTGGGAGCTGTTCGTGACCCTGGCCGGTGGCGGTTTCATCGTGGGGGCGCGCAACGCCCTGGAGCTGCCGGAGCTGGCAGCGCGGGATCGGGTGCGCCTGATCAACAGCGTGCCGTCGGCAGCCAGTGCGCTGCTGCGCGCCGGACAGATACCGGCGAGCGTGCGCATCGTCAATCTGGCGGGCGAGCCGCTGAAGCAGTCGGTGGTGGAGGCGCTCTACGCGCTGGAGCACATCCAGCACGTCTACGACCTCTACGGCCCTTCGGAAGACACCACCTATTCGACCTGGACCCGCCGCGAAGCGGGCGGGCAGGCCAACATCGGCCGCCCGTTGCACAACACCGCCAGCTACCTGCTGGACGGCGAGCTGCAATCGGTGCCGGTCGGGGCGACGGCGGAGCTGTACCTGGCAGGCGAGGGCATCACCCGCGGCTATCTGCTGCGTCCGGGGCTGACCGCCGAGAAATACCTGCCGGACCCGTTCGCGGCGGACGGCTCGCGGCTGTACCGCACCGGTGACCTGGCGCGCTACCGCGAAGACGGCGTGCTGGAGTACGCCGGGCGTGTGGACCATCAGGTGAAGGTACGTGGCCTGCGTATCGAGCTGGGTGAGATCGAAGCGCGTTTGCAGACTCATGCCGACGTCCGTGAAGTGGCAGTGATCGCGCATCAGGGCGAGCTGAGCACCCAGCTGGTGGGTTATGTCGTCGCTCCCGCGCTGCACGACAATGCCGAGCCGCTCAAGGCCTGGCTCAAGCAGACCTTGCCCGACTACATGGTGCCCACCCACTGGCTGTTCCTCGAACGTCTGCCACTGACCCCCAACGGCAAGCTCGACCGCAAGGCGCTGCCAGCGCCGCAGGCCAGTGCTCCGGCACGCCAGGTGGCACCGCGCAGCGTGCTGGAAAAACGCCTGGTGGCGATTTGGGAGGAAGTCTTGAAGGTTTCGCCGATTGGTGTGACCGACAACTTCTTCGAGCTGGGCGGCGATTCGATCATCTCGATCCAGGTGGTCAGCCGGGCGCGTCAGGCGGGCATTCGCTTCACGCCCAAGGCGCTGTTCCAGCACCAGACCGTTCAAGGGCTGGCGACCGTGGCCCAGGAAGGCGAGGGCGCGCAACTGATCGAGCAGGGCCCGCTCAGTGGCGAGATGCCGCTCTTGCCGATCCAGCAGGCGTTCTTCGACACCGATATCCCCGAGCGTCACCACTGGAACCAGTCGGTGCTGCTCAAGCCTGCCCAGCCGCTGCACGCGGGTTACCTGGAGCAGGCGTTGCAGGCGCTGGTCGCGCACCACGATGCGCTGCGCCTGAGCTTCACTGAAGGCGAGGCCGGCTGGCAGGCGCAGTATCGCCCGCTCGGCGAGCAGCCAACCGAGCTGCTCTGGCAGCGCACCCTGAACACTGCCGACGAACTGGAAGCCCTGGCCGAATCGGCCCAGCGCAGCCTGTCGCTGGGCGACGGCCCGCTGCTGCGCGCCGTGCTGGCCGACCTGCCAGACGGCAGCCAGCGCCTGCTGCTGGTGATCCATCACCTGGCGGTGGACGGGGTATCGTGGCGCATCCTGTTCGAAGACCTGCAACTGGCCTTCGAGCAACTGAGCAGCGGCAAACCCCTGGCCCTGCCGGGCAAGACCAGCTCGCAGCGCGACTGGGTCGAGCAACTGCGCCAGCACGCCAGCACGAATGCACTGGAACAACTGGAGTACTGGCAGGCCCAGAGCCGCGAACTGAGCGCCGAATTGCCCTGGGACCGAGCCGAAGGTGGCCAGCGCAATCGCGACGGCAGCACGCTCTATTCGCGACTGGACAAGCAGCAGACCCGCCGCTTGCTGCAGGATGCCCCGGCAGCCTATCGCACCCAGGTCAACGACCTGCTGCTGACCGCCCTGGCCCAGGTCGTCTGCGCCTGGACCGGCCAGGCCCATGCGCTGGTGCAGTTGGAAGGCCATGGCCGCGAAGACCTGTTCGAGCACCTCGACCTGACCCGCAGCGTCGGCTGGTTCACCAGCGTATTCCCGCTGCGCCTGACCCCGGCGGCAGGCCTGGGCGACTCGCTCAAGCAGGACGCGTTTTACCCCATGCTTGCGCGCCGCTTCGTAGATGTGGAACACCCCGCAGATATTGGGG
>NZ_JBNFMU010000126.1:0-25323 GCF_049942315.1 Pseudomonas wayambapalatensis | reverse complement strand
TTCTTGTGGGGCCCTTTGGGGGGGGACAGTTAAAGGGGAACTCCCCCCCTCCCACACTCCCTCCAACTTCCGGTTGGGGTCGCTTTCACCGGCAAAGCCCCCACCACAGTACTGAATGGCTCAATGCACGCTGTTGCGCGCTATCTCCAGATCATTCATCAACCCCTTGGCCAGGGCGCTGAGGTAGTGCAGCGCCGTTACTGCGGCAGGGCGCGCTTCTTCCTGGTCGCTCAGGTCACGGATGCAGCCGAGCACGACCGAGACTTCCTCCAGCACCCGTTCCAGCGGCACGCCGGGCTGCACCTTGAACATGTCCAGGAATGTGGCGATGCCGGCGGTGGTGTAGTGGTTCGATTGATCGTCCATAGATATTCCCTCAGATCTGGTTCAAGGCATGTTCAACCAGTGCCCGCGCGGTTTCGGCGTTTTGCGCGCCGTTGGCCAGCATGTTCAGGCCGGGCGCTCCGGCGCGGGCGCGGCAGTGTTCGTCGAGGGTTTCGGCAACGCCGAGCAGCAGTGCGCTGGCGTGGGCCAGGGCGTCGGGGGCGATCATGTCGGTGTGGATGGAGAAGGCGGGGTTGGTGATGAGTGTGAGGCGGGGTGGGTCGGGAACGAGTTTTTTCATGGCTACAGCTCCTGAACGGCAGTGAAGCTGCCTGTCATCGCTGCTAAACGAATGGAGGCAGCTGTACGCGGGTTAGCAGACCGGCAAGTCAGGCACCCGGCGCACCCGAAGGTGCCCCGCGCACAGCCACCACAAGGTGAGCGCTTGAGCCTGAGAATGATGGGCTGCTAAACCCGATCGTTGATTTGGCAACGACCGGGCGAGCCTAGATCCCGTCACAGGCCGCTCGCAATGGCTTGAGTGCGGCAAAAGTGTCTTTGGGAAATGGACTACGCGCAATGGGGAAAATCTGATGTAGGCCGAGGTGGAGGGCACCGGCTTTGCCCGCGAATAGGCCAGCCCCGTTTCCAAAGACCATTCGTTCTTTTTTTCGAACAGCCTATTGTCCAAACACCCAGCACCCGCTTAGCATTCGTTTGAGATTTCAAACGCTCGATACCCAATATTGAACACTTGGCTCGTTTGGGTGCCAGAATTCCTGACGGCAGCCCCACCAGGGGCGCCTTTCAATAATCAACAAGACGTCCGTGCCAGCGCGGCGCGGTCAAGGGAAGCCGACATGCAGCTCAAAGACGCTCAGTTGTTCCGCCAGCAAGCCTTCATCAACGGTGAATGGCTGGATGCGGACAGCGGTCAGACCATCAAGGTGACCAACCCGGCCACCGGCGAAGTCATCGGCACCGTGCCGAAGATGGGGGCTGCGGAAACCCGCCGCGCCATCGAAGCCGCCGACAAGGCCCTGCCGGCCTGGCGTGCCCTGACCGCCAAGGAGCGTTCGAACAAGCTGCGCCGCTGGTTCGAGCTGATGATCGAGAACCAGGACGACCTGGCTCGCCTGATGACCACCGAACAGGGCAAGCCGCTGGCCGAAGCCAAGGGCGAAATCGCCTACGCCGCCTCGTTCATCGAGTGGTTCGCCGAGGAAGCCAAGCGCGTCTACGGCGACACCATCCCGGGTCACCAGCCAGACAAGCGCCTGATCGTCATCAAGCAGCCGATCGGTGTCACCGCGGCCATCACCCCGTGGAACTTCCCGGCGGCGATGATCACCCGTAAAGCCGGCCCGGCCCTGGCCGCTGGCTGCACCATGGTGCTCAAGCCTGCTTCGCAGACCCCTTACTCCGCCCTGGCCCTGGTCGAGCTGGCCACCCGCGCCGGCATCCCGGCTGGCGTGCTGAGCGTTGTTACCGGTAGCGCCGGTGAAGTCGGCGGCGAGCTGACTGGCAACTCCCTGGTACGCAAGCTGTCGTTCACCGGCTCGACCGAAATCGGTCGCCAGCTGATGGAAGAATGCGCCAAGGACATCAAGAAAGTATCCCTGGAGCTGGGCGGCAACGCTCCGTTCATCGTGTTCGACGACGCCGACCTGGACAAGGCGGTCGAGGGCGCGATCATCTCCAAGTACCGCAACAACGGCCAGACCTGCGTCTGCGCCAACCGCATCTACGTGCAGGACGGCGTCTACGACGCGTTCGCCGAGAAGCTCAAGGCTGCCGTTGGCAAGCTGAAGATCGGTAACGGCCTGGAAGAAGGCACCACCACTGGCCCGCTGATCGACAACAAGGCGGTCGCCAAGGTCCAGGAGCACATCGAGGACGCCGTCTCCAAGGGCGCCAAGGTGCTGTCCGGTGGCAAGCTGATCGAAGGCAACTTCTTCGAGCCGACCATCCTGGTCGACGTACCGAAGACTGCCGCCGTCGCCAAGGAAGAGACCTTCGGCCCGCTGGCGCCGCTGTTCCGCTTCAAGGACGAGGCCGAAGTCATCGCCATGTCCAACGACACCGAGTTCGGCCTGGCCTCGTACTTCTATGCCCGCGACATGAGCCGCGTGTTCCGCGTCGCCGAGGCCCTGGAATACGGCATGGTCGGTATCAACACCGGCCTGATCTCCAACGAAGTCGCGCCGTTCGGCGGTATCAAGGCCTCGGGCCTGGGCCGCGAAGGTTCCAAGTACGGCATCGAGGACTACCTCGAAATCAAATACCTGTGCATCAGCGTCTGATGCGCTAAGGGCTTTACCTCTGCCAGCGGGGCGCGAGAGCGACGTCTCGCTGGTTTTTTTGACATGCAGTACCTGGTGGCCAGGGCGCCGGTGACAGTCGATCAACGAATACTGTTCGCAGGCACACCCAGCCACCCCCGAATAACAGCGCCGTCAGAGTCGGCGCGAATGAGGGCATTATGAGCAAGACCAACGAATCCTTGATGCAACGCCGTGTCGCCGCCGTCCCACGTGGCGTCGGCCAGATCCACCCGATCTTCGTCGAGTCGGCGAAGAACTCCACGGTGATCGACGTTGAAGGCCGCGAACTGATCGACTTCGCCGGCGGCATCGCAGTACTGAACACCGGCCACCTGCACCCGAAAGTGGTCGCCGCCGTTCAAGAGCAGCTGACCAAGGTCAGCCACACCTGCTTCCAGGTGCTGGCCTACGAGCCCTATGTAGAGCTGTGCGAAAAGATCAACAAGCTGGTCCCGGGCGACTTCGACAAGAAGACCCTGCTGGTTTCCACCGGCTCCGAAGCCGTTGAAAACGCCGTGAAGATCGCCCGTGCCGCCACTGGCCGTGCCGGCGTGATCGCCTTCACCGGCGGCTACCACGGCCGCACCATGATGACCCTGGGTCTGACCGGCAAGGTCGTGCCGTACTCCGCAGGCATGGGCCTGATGCCAGGCGGCGTGTTCCGTGCCCTGTTCCCGAGCGAGCTGCACGGCGTGAGCGTCGATGACGCCATCGCCTCGGTCGAGCGCATCTTCAAGAACGACGCCGAGCCGCGCGACATCGCTGCGATCATCCTCGAGCCAGTACAAGGCGAAGGCGGCTTCCTGCCCGCGCCGAAAGAGCTGATGCAGCGCCTGCGCGCCCTGTGCGACCAGCACGGCATCCTGCTGATCGCCGACGAAGTGCAGACCGGCGCTGGCCGTACCGGCACCTTCTTCGCCATGGAACAGATGGGCGTCGCGCCTGACCTGACCACCTTCGCCAAGTCCATCGCCGGCGGCTTCCCGCTGGCCGGTGTGTGCGGCAAGGCCGAGTACATGGACGCCATCGCTCCAGGCGGCCTGGGCGGCACCTACGCCGGTTCGCCGATCGCCTGCGCCGCGGCCCTGGCCGTCATCCAGGTGTTCGAGGAAGAGAAACTGCTGGATCGCAGCAAGGCCGTTGGCGAGCGCCTGACCGCCGGCCTGCGTGAAATCCAGAAGAAGCACCCGATCATCGGTGATGTCCGTGGTCTGGGTTCGATGATCGCCGTGGAAGTGTTCGAGAAGGGCACCCACACCCCGAACGCTGCCGCCGTGGCCCAAGTGGTCGCCAAGGCACGTGACAAGGGTCTGATCCTGCTGTCCTGCGGCACCTACGGCAATGTCCTGCGGATCCTAGTTCCGCTGACCGCCGAAGACGCCCTGCTGGACAAAGGCCTGGCCATCATCGAAGAGTGCTTCGCTGAACTGGCTTGATCGCTGATTCGCGTGAGTAGAAAACGCCCAGGCATTGCCTGGGCGTTTTTTTTCAACCTGAGGTTCAGGTGTTCGAAGGGCTGGGAGGTGTCCAGTCGGCAGCCGGGAAGAAGCGTTCGACCAGGTCGTCGTTCTTGAGCATGGCGGCGTACTCGTCGCGCTTGAATGGGTTGCCAGTGCGCAGGTCATAGACCGGATGCACTACGGGCGTTGTGCTCGGGATCTCCTTGAGCTTCACATTGACGAAGCGGAAGTCGTCACCCACCACCTCGCCGATGTCTTCGATCTCGAAACGGCACCCTGGTGGGAACAGGGTTTCCGCCTCTGTTTTTGTCCATGACAGGGGGGCTATGGGCACCCCGCTGTGGTATTGGCCCGCAGGGACTTCGAAGACCACTGATGTGTCGTCGAACGCACCCACGACGATGTCCGGCGAGGAGAGCTCATCGCTGGCGAAAGCACGTATCACGTAAGGATTCTCGGTAAAGGACGTCAGGTCCGAGTTGACCAGCACATCGCCTTTCTTGAGTCTCCCACTGCGAAAGTGCTCGCCCGAGGTGCCTCTCGATCCGTTGCCTCCGCGGTACAGAGCGACTGTGTTGCTCTTGGGCAGGGTTTCCAGCGAGTCCACCAGCTTGTCGACGAAGGTGTCCGAGTCGCAGAACGCGAACTCATGCACCCCACGGCGCAGATAGCTGTTGATCTGTGAGTCTTCATCCGTGTAGTTGCCGACGAGGCGGTTTACGTAATCTTCGTCTTCCTTGTAGGTGTAGGTAATACCTTCCTCGGTTTGCAGGTACTCGAAGTCATGCTCATCCATGCGCGCACTTTCGCCATCTTCCAGGCGGGCGATATCGGCATCGTCCAGCAATGCGCGATGACGGGCCTGGGCCTGGTTCGAGAGCAGTTCGCTTTGCGCCGCATCCTCTTTCATGTGGGTATCCCAGAAGCTCGAGCGTTCACTGCGCAGGCTGACCACGTTGTCAGCACCGGCCGCGGGTGGGGTGACGGTGTCAGGCGTTGTCACAGGCTTTGGCGTGGTTGCCTGGCCGTTGTCACCAGGGCTGCCACCACGCAACCCGCCACTGTCGACGCGTTTCCAGGTGCCATCGGCCTGGCGTGCCAATGGCTGGCGCCCGAAAAAGGCGAATGGATTGTCCGGGTCGATGATTGACCACTGTGCGGTGTGCGGATCGAATTGCACCTGGAACACCTGGGCGTCGATCTGTACGTAGGGGCGGCCATTGACCAGCGTGATGCCTTGCGCGTGTGCGCCACTGGCCGGTGTGCCACCTTCCAGCGAGATGGCGACGGCGTGCTTGTCGGGGGCAAGCTGGACTGCAGCGTTGTCCGCATGCTCCACCGGGGTCCAGTCCCCGAGCTTGTCCTGCCGGGCGTAACGTCCGGTGTCGATCAGTTCACCGCTTGCGTTACGCCTGGCTACCCGCGCCAATCCCTGTGCGGAAGGAGGCCCGAGCAGTACCGACTGGCCCTTCAGTTCGACGGGCGTGAGCTCACGCTCGGTGAGGCCGAGCACTGTCGCCTTCGTGTCTGCCCAGCGCCGTGGTTGGCTGGGCAGCCGCTCGGCATTGCGCAGCAGGCCACCAAAGCCTTTCATGCCGTGCGCCAGGTCGCCATAGGCGCCTGCGCCGTTGAGCAGCGAAGACAACAGGTAAAGGCTTGCGGTGCCGGCATCGCGGTTGATGAATGCGCTCAGTGCAGCGACATAGTCGCGCAGGGCAAGTGCGGCGCCCACTGCGAATGCAGCAGGCGGGAAGGGCAGCGTCACGATCTGGGTCACCGTTTCCAGTGTGTTCCAGACGATGCTCGCGATCATATCGGCGCGGCCCTTGGTGACATCGCGCACATCGACGATGCGTTGGCGCAGCCCGTCGTCATAGCACAGGATGCGCAGGTCGTCCGCGGGGGCTTCGGGTACGCTTGGTACCGGGCTCGGGCCGCCCTCGCGCAGGTCCTTGAACAGGAAGGCCAGCAGTTGCCCGGCTTGTCTGCGACTGCGGTCCTTGTAGTAGTCGGCCATGCCCGGGGTGTTGAGCGACTGGACGAAGCTGCTGAAGGGCCGGAAGTCGATGCCGTCTGCTGCCGCGGGCGTGTAGAGCAGCGTCTGCGAAGGGTGCCCTGCCGGCGATTTGAGCAGGTAGCAACCGTGGATGATTTCTTCGCGGTAGGGCGGAGTCTTGTCCATGATCCGGTACAGCTCGTTGAACAACCTGCCGATTGTCGGCTCGCTGGCCAGGAATTCGTTGTCGATACGCACCACCAATCGGTAGAACGCATGGCGCTCACGCTCGGTGTCGGCAGTCCGGTGCATGCTCTGGATGCTCGCCAGCACCCAGGTGTGCTGGTCGGCGTCCAGATGCCCTTGCAGGAGGCTGCGCAGCGCCGCCAGTTGCATCTGCAGTTGCACGATCAACACGCTCTGCCGACGGCGCCAGGCGTAGCCGGTGTGTCTGGGCGAGAGCAGGGTTTCCTCGATCAGTCTGACGTAGCGGTCGGATACCCACTGACCGCGTATGGAGCCGGTGACCGATTGTGGCGTCAGCGCCGACAGATCGACCCCGGGTGGGCCTTCGAAGGTCGCCGTGGTATCGGCTGTGGCCGTAAGCAGGCCCAGGCTGTCGTCATAGCCGTTGCGCAGCAATTGGGTGTAGGTCAAGGTCTCCCTGGGTGACTTGATGATCACGCGGTCCGGATCGACACGCTCGTCGTTGTTCCCGAGCAACTGCTTGAGCTTGTTTTGGGCCTGGGCATGGACATACGCCTCGAAGTCCGGCAGTTGCGCATGCCTGGCCTTGGCATACTGCTGCTCTGCAGCCTGGATCTGGTCTTCCAGGCGCGTCAGCTGGCCACGCTGGGAGGCACTGGCCGATTGCAACCAGGCGGGCTGGTGCGCGGCTGTGTTGGCCTCGGCAACCTCGATGCGGTTCTGGGTCAGGGCTTTGACCCCTTCCTGGCCCGTGAAGCGCACCAGCGTCATGAATTGCTCGTAGGGCTTTTGCGGGGTAGGGATCCGCTCGCGCTGTTTGCTGATATCCAGGTACCAGGTGTTCCAGGCCTGCGTATCGGTGCTGGTGGGTTGTTGCTGTATTTGCGGGAGTGGCTTGTCGGCGATCTGACTGATCAGGGCGGCGAACGAGGTGCGCTGCTGGGCTATCACGTTCTGCAGCAGGTAGGCCTGGGAGTCCGCCTCAGCGAACCACCCCACCACCTCGACGAGCAACTGCCGTTCGCTGTCGAAACCCTGCACCGGCTTGTGCGGATGATGCGGGCAGCACAGCAGCAGACGCTGCAGGCCGCCCTCGGCGTCTTCCTGGCGCACCAGCAGCGCGTCGCTCAGCAGGTACTGGTCGGCCAGGAGCAGGTTGGCACTGGACAACCTGTCATAGCCCGTGCCGCTTCCTGCGACGAAGGTTGCCAGCGTCTGCTGGTCTTCGGGCGTGATCTGGCCCTGCAGGCGTGCGCACCAGGCCTGGGCCGCGATCTGCTGCAAGAGCGCGGTGTTCATCAGCGACCGGTTGGTGTCCTGCTTGTGTGCGGCTATCTGAGCGGGGGCGAACTTGCCGTGCAGCGCCAGTGTTTCGATCAGCTTGCAGACATAGGCAGGCGTGAGTGTGGCGTACGCGTCAGGCAGTGGCCGGTCTTGTTGTTCGAAGCGTGTGGCGGCGATGAATTCCGAGGCCGGCTGGTCGTCGCCATCGTGCAGCCCCTGCAAAGCCAGGTGCACAAGGCTGCGCCGGATTTCATAGGGGGTGGCGGTTTCGGGCAGCGTGCGCTTGGTCACCAGCATGATCTGCTCGGGGTCCAGATCCAGGCCCAGGTCGTTGGCGATACTGCTGCGCAGATGAGTCGCGGCGAAGCTTTCGATGCTGTCGCAGCCGCCCAGCGCACTGAGCATGGCGGCACGAGCGTGGTCGTATTCCTGGAGTGCCTTCAGGCATTGATTGGCCTGGTCCTCTGGCGCGTATCGCAGCCAGTGGGGTGCTTTGGGCGGTGTCTTGAGCGCCTCGTCGAGGGTGGCGTCGAGAGCGCTGCTCGGTCCGAGAGCAAGCGGCAGGCGCAGCGCATCCTCGACGCGTCCGGAGCGGGATTCACCAGGCACCGGCTCGACCCGCAAGGCGTACTTGATATCGTGCAGCTGCAGGCTGCGCAGCTGTCGATGCAGCTCGGCAAAGGCCTTGCGCTGTACGGGTTTGATCACCCAGTGGCGCTGTTCGTAGGGGTGCACTGCCGATGCCTGGGTCATCGCGAGGCGCTGCGCGCGGGTCAGGGTATCGGTGATGCTGGCCCTGGCCACCGGCTGGTTCACCAGCGCCGTCAGCGCGGCAAGCGCCAGGTCGCGCGTGGCGAAGGCGGCCCATTGGCGGCCAGCGATCCACACGAGGGTCGGGCCGCTGTCCAGGCTGAACATCAGGCAGCCATGCAGTGTGGCTGTGCGGCCTGCCTCGAGCTTGAGGCTCAGGGTGCTGATGGCCAGGCCATTCTGATCGAGCGAAGCGGGCAGGCAGGTGGCGTAGGTCGGGTGAATCCTGCCGGCGGCGATCTGGATGTCGAGCAATTGGCGCAGCGTGGCCTCGATATCCTCGATGTGACACTGGCGCCTCGTCATCGAGGGGTTTTCGAGCGACTCCCAGTAAGCGTGCACGGCGCTCCTGATCGCCAGCTCGATGCTCGCAGCTTCTGCGTCTGTCAATGCCTGGTCCAGATTGGCCAGCCCCATGCTCTCAAGCGAGGGGGACTGTCCAAGGCGTTGGTCGATGCGGGTGCGCAGGGTCGAAAGGGCTTGTTGCGTGGTGGATGAAAGGTCGAGCGTCATGACTTCCTCGCTGGCCGTGCTTGCTGTACGGCGTTGTGATGGGGGCATCACTAGAGCCGGTCAGGGGCCGGGCGAGGTGGTAGTTAATGCGTGCACGGATGCTGCGACGAAGATGAACAAACTGTGAACTGCATGCCATCGCGGGTTTTTTTGTGCCAATTCACGGCAGGTGGCGCTATGGTTAACCGATGGACGTGTTTGGAAGCCGCGATGGACTGCGTGTCAGGATTATTCAGGAGTTGCCCATGAGCGCTGCAGACCCCCTCCCACCCCGCGTGCTGATCGCCGAGAGCGATCCCTGGGTACGCGACATGCTTCGCGAGATGCTGCTCAGCGTGCGCTGCGATGCCCGGTTGGAGGTCTGTGCCGATGGCTCCCAGGCCCTGACGGCGCTGTCGAGCAAGCCCGACCTGATCATCGCCGCCCGTGAGCTGTCCGGTGTCGATGGCCTCGATCTGCTGCGCAAGGTGCGCGCCAAGAGCGACAAGCCTGGCCTGCCGTTCATCCTCATGAGCGAACGCACTGACAGCGCCAGTGTGAAAGAAGCGCTGCCACTGCACCCCACCGCCTACCTGAGCAAACCGCTGGACCTGGACAACCTGCGCAAGCGCCTGGAAAACCTGTTGCTCGAAGTCGGTGAGCAGATTGCCTGCCCGGTGCCGCCCCTTCAGCCGGGGGCCAGCCTGCCGGCCTACCTCGAGCAGCGCCGGGCTACCGCCGATGGCGGCCCGCTGTTTGCCGATGTGCAACTGGCGATCCAGCGCGCGCTCAACCCCCAGGGCCTGAACCTGCGGGTGCTGGAAGAGGAAGTGCGCAGTGACCCGCAGATCACCGGTGTGCTCATCGCCGCAGCCAACAGTGCCGCCATGCATAGCGATGCGCCGGTGCAGACCCTGCTGCAGGCGCTGAACAAGTTGGGCAGCACCCAGAGCATGAACCTGATCCTGGGCCTGACGCTGAAGCGCAGCGCACGCCTGAGCGACCCGCTGCTGGCACAGCATGCCGCACGCTTCTGGAACATCTCGCTACACACCGCCGAATTCGCGCGTACTTTGGCGCGCATGCTCGAGCTGGACCAGGAGCGCTGCTACTGCGCGGGCCTGTTGCATTGCCTGGGGGACCTGGCGGTGCTGCGCACTCTGCAGGAGTGGCGTCTGGCCGGTGGCGCGCTGGACGAAGACCAGGTGCAGTTGTCGCTCAATGAGTTTGGCGCACCGTTCGGCTCGGCCCTGCGCACCCGCTGGCGCCTGCCGCTGGACCTGCGCGAGCTGATCGCTGCGATCTACCAGTTGGGCGGTGGCGTGTATTCGCGAGAGATCCTGGCGATGAACCTGGCAGGCCAGTTGTCACGGGCGTTGCCGACCCAGGGCAACGAGAAGATCGCCAGCAGCAAGACTGCACGCCTGCTCAAGCTTGGCCTGCCTGAGCTCAATCGCCTGCGCGAGCCGCCCGCGCCGCCGGTGGTGGTCACAACGCCTGAGGTCGATGCCGCGAGCGTTGAAGCCGAGGTTGTGGAAGAGGTGCCTCAGGCCCCGGATACCGACGAAGGCAGCACCGCGGCCAAACCTTGAGCGCTGCCGG
The DNA here is from genome assembly GCF_049942315.1 of Pseudomonas wayambapalatensis. NCBI lineage: Bacteria > Pseudomonadati > Pseudomonadota > Gammaproteobacteria > Pseudomonadales > Pseudomonadaceae > Pseudomonas > Pseudomonas wayambapalatensis. The sequence goes on along the minus strand of NZ_JBNFMU010000126.1, from coordinate 14,824 downwards.
TCACCCGCGCACGATCTGATTCTTGCCCTGGCGCTTGGCCTGGTACATCGCTGCGTCGGCGCGGCCGAACAGGTTGTCCAGGTTGGTATCCTGCTCGCTCAGTTCGGTCAGCCCCTGGCTTACGGTCACGCCGTAGGTCTGCTGGCCGTAGGTGAAGCTCAGGCGCTGGATCTCCCGCTGCAGGCGTTGGGCGATCTGTTCGGCGACCTGTGCCGTGCAGCCTGGGAACACCGCCGCGAATTCCTCGCCGCCAATACGCCCGAACAGATCACCCCGGCGCAGCGCCGCCTTGCCGGTGTCGGCGATGCGCTGCAGCACCTGATCGCCCTCTGGATGCCCATAGCTGTCGTTGATGTGCTTGAAGTCGTCGATGTCCAGCAGCAGGAAGGCCATTGGCGTGCCGTCTTCGCGGGCGCGGTCGAACGCCTGCTGGGCACAGTCGAAGAAGTGTCGGCGGTTGCTGCTCTGGGTCAGGACGTCGGTGGTGGCAAGGCGTTGCAATTCGCCTTCGAGCTGTTTCTTCTCGGTGATGTCCTCGGCAATGCCGACGATGATCACCCGTTCGCCTTCGCGCTGCTGGTTGATGTAGCACTTGTCGCTGAGCCAGCGCACTTCACCTGCGCCGTTGATGATGCGGTATTCGCGGTCCTCGACAGTACCTTGGAGCAGTACCTGGGCCAGGCTGCGCTCGGCGTAGTCGAGGTCGTCGGGGTGGATTGCGTCGCGCCATTCGTTGTAGTCGGCCATCACCAGGCTGGCCGGGCGGCCAAAAATACGCTCGTAGGCGGGGCTGACGTAAAGCACCTGGCGGGTTTCCCAGTCGAAGGCCCAGAGCACGGCGTTGACGCTGTCGAGCAGGGAACTGTAGAGCTGCTCGCGCTCGCTCAGACGCGCCACTTCACCCTGCGCATGCAGCAGGGCGAGCAGGGTCTGGGCAGCTTCAGGGCGGGGTGGACCGGTCTGGATCGGAGGGTGACGTTCTTTGGCCATGTGCACGGAGCGGTTCTCGACGAATGTGCGTGCGGCCGCGACCCGGCCCGCCACGCGGGCGATATGCCGATTTTGAGTCGAGCGGGGGGGTGAAGTTCCGGTCGGCATGCCCCTTGGGCGGGGCATGCCGATCAACGGCAGTCAGGCGCCGGTAGGACGCAGGGAGTAGGTCTTGAGCTGCGCGGCGAAGTCCCGCAGCGACTGGATACCACTGGCTTCGGCCTCGTGCACCCAGTCTTTCATGGCGGCCAGCATGTCGTGGCCGTTGGCGCTGGTGCGTGCCCAGATCTGCTGCAGCGCCAGGCGCTTCTCGTAGATGATCTTGAGCGTCTGGCTGTGCGTCAGCATCGATTCGATGCGTACGTGATGGCGATCCTGCAGCAGGCTGGTCTCGCGTGACAGCAGGCGCTTGGCGCGACGGAAGTGGTGGCGCACCGAGGTGTCGACCTTTTCCAGCTCCTGCTTGACCAGCGGGCCGATCACCAACTTGCGGTACTGGGCCATGATCTGGAAGCGGTTGTTGAGGATCGCCATGGCGGTGTCCATGTCCAGCGAGGCCTTGCCTTCGACCCGATGGGCGATTGGCGCCACGCGCTGAACCTTGGCCAGGCGCAGCAGGCACAGCAGGCGAATCCACATCCAGCCCATGTCGAACTCCCAGCGGCGCACCGACAGCTTGGCCGAATTGGGGTAGGTGTGGTGGTTGTTGTGCAGTTCTTCGCCGCCGATGATGATGCCCCAGGGCACCAGGTTGGTGGCGGCGTCGCGGCACTCGAAGTTGCGATAGCCGACCGCATGGCCCAGGCCATTGACCACGCCGGCGGCCCAGAACGGAATCCACATCATCTGGATGGCCCAGATGGTGATGCCGATGGTGCCGAACAGCAGCAGGTCGAGCACGGCCATCAGGACGATGCCGCCCAGTTTGTAGCGCGAGTAGAGGTTGCGCTCGATCCAGTCATCCGGGCAGTTCTTGCCGTAGATGCGCAGGGTTTCCTCGTTGCGCGCCTCTTCCCGGTACAGCTCCGCGCCTTTGCGCAGGACCGTGCCCAAGCCCTTGTACACCGGGCTGTGCGGGTCGTCGGGGGTTTCGCACTTGGCGTGGTGCTTGCGGTGCACCGCCGTCCATTCGCGGGTGTTCTGCGCCGTGGTCAGCCACAGCCAGAAACGGAAGAAATGCTTGAGCCCGGCATTGAGCTCCAGGGAGCGGTGCGCCGAGTAGCGATGCAGGTAGATCGTGACGCTGACGATGGTCACATGGGTCATCAGCAGGGTGACCGCGACCAGTTGCCAGGCCGACAGGTCGAGCAGACCGTTGTACCACATAGTTGGAAAGACCCTCGGGAAAACAGGGGAAACAACGGGCGCATTATCCCTTGACGGTGAAATAAAACCAGTCGCGCTTGCGCCAGGATCGTCGCCACCGGTCACCTTGCCGTCGGCGAGGGCGTCGCCGAGGCAGGCTGGACGGGGCCAGGGAGGCGGGGACCGCGACTTATTTATGAGCCCGGATTTAAAGTCACGGCATGTTTCAACCTTTATACTGCGCCATTATCTTCCATGGACTGATGCACCCGACATGTCTGTTTCTGTTCGCGACGCCTTGCGCATGGCTGCGCTCTACGTTGTGTTGTCGTTCCTCTGGCTGGTGCTGTCGGAGTGGGTGTTGCGCGGCATGACCGACAACGACCTGGCGCTGACCGTCGGGCGGCAGATCAACGTGGTGGTCTGGGTGCTGCTAAGTGCCTTGCTGATCTTCGTGTCACGGGCGCGGCTGCTCAACTTCATCGGCGTCGGTGCGCGTCTGCGCAGCGAGGACCGCGAACGCCTGCGCATGGCGGCAGCGGTCTTCGACAGTACCCTGGAAGGTGTACTGGTGACCGATCGCAACGGCCTGATCGTGCATGTGAACCGGGCCTTCATGCGCATCACCGGTTACCACCAGGACGAAGTGCTGGGCCAGCGCCCGAGCAAGTTCAAGTCGGGCCGCCATGGCGCGCACTTCTACCAGCAGATCTACGCGGCCCTGGCCGAAAAGGGCGAGTGGAGCGGAGAAATCTGGAATCGCCGCAAAAGCGGCGAGATCTATCCGCAATGGCAGACGATCTGCGCGATTCGCGATGACAGCGGCGAGCTGAGTCACTACGTCGCGGTGTTCAGCGACATCAGTGCGATCAAGAATTCCGAGGAAGAACTGGCCTACCTCGCTCACCACGACCCCTTGACCGGCCTGCCCAACCGGCTGCTGTTCAACGACCGTGCCGAGCAGGCGCTGGCAGCGGCCCAGGCGAACAAGCGCGGCTGCGCCTTGCTGCTGCTCGACCTCGACCACTTCCAGAGCATCAACGACAGCCTGGGCCACACCATTGGCGACCAGTTGCTCAAGCTGGTGGGTGAGCGTTTGCGAGAGCAGTTGGGTAGCGGCGTGACCCTGGCGCGGCTGGGTGGCGACGAGTTCGCCGTACTGCTCGAAGGGTGCCAGCAGGTTGCGCAGGCGGCGACCACTGCCCAGGGCATCCTCGAGCGCCTGGGCCAGCCGTTCGCGTTCGAAGGGCAGCACCTGTTCATCGGTGCGAGCATCGGCATCAGCCTGTTCCCCAGCGACGCGCTGAGCGCCGAGCAACTGTTGCGCAATGCCGACTCGGCGCTGTTCAAGGCCAAGAGCAACGGTCGCGCCTGCTATGCGCTGTACACCGAAGAGCTCACCGCCCACGCCCAGCATCGCGTCGAGACCGCCGGTGAGCTGCGCCGGGCCCTGGCCCAGGAAGAGCTGCGGGTGTTCTACCAGCCGGTGCACGACCTGTTCACCGGGAGCATGGTCGGGGTCGAGGCCCTGGTGCGCTGGCAGCATCCCGAGCGCGGCCTGGTGCCGCCGGGCGAGTTCATCCCGATTGCCGAACGCACCGGGTTGATCGTCGATATCGATGCCTGGGTGCTGCGCCAGGCCTGCCGGCAGATGGTGCAGTGGCAAGCCGAGGGGCGAGTGCTGGATTTCGTCGCGGTGAACCTGTCGAGTCGCCTGTTCGGCCAGCGCGCCCTGTATCGACAAGTGGCCGAGGTGCTGGACGAGACCGGCCTGGACCCGGCGCTGCTGGAGCTGGAAGTCACCGAAAGCGCGGTGATGGAAGACCCGGAGGTGGCACTGGAGCAGTTGCACCGTCTGCGTGAGCTGGGCTTGCGCCTGGCGATCGACGATTTCGGCACGGGCTATTCGTCGCTGTTGCGGCTCAAGCGCCTGCCGGTGCAGAAGCTGAAGATCGACCAGGGCTTCGTCGCCGGATTGCCCCATGACGAAGATGACATCGCCATCGTGCGGGTGATCATCGCCCTGGCGCGCAGCATGGGGATGCAGGTGCATGCCGAGGGGATCGAGCAGGCCGAGCAGGCGCGACTGCTGCTGGAGCAGCAGTGCGACCTGGGGCAGGGCTACTGGTTCGGACGGCCCGTGGCGGCCGAGAACCTGCGCTGGTTGTAGGGGCGGGCCCGGCTTCCGGTCAGCGCTTGTTCAAGCCTTTGGCCAACCGGTCGCCACCCAGCTGGATCACCGCCACCAGGGCCACCAGCATGACGATCACCGTCAGCATGATCTGGCTGTCGAAGCGCTGATACCCATAGCGGTAGGCGATGTCCCCGAGGCCGCCGGCACCGATCGCACCGGCCATCGCCGAAGAGTTGATCATGGTCACCAGGGTTATGGTGAAGCCGCCGACGATCCCTGGCAGCGCTTCAGGCAGCAGCACATGCCAGATGATGTGCCAGCGTCGGCAGCCCATGGCCTGCGCGGCTTCGATCAAGCCATGGTCGACCTCGCGCAGGCTGACTTCGGCGATCCGGGCGAAGAACGGCGTGGCCGCGATGGTCAACGGCACCACGGCCGCCCAGACGCCATAGGTGGTGCCGACGATCAGCCGGGTAAAGGGGATCAACGCCACCATCAGGATCAGGAAGGGAATCGAGCGGAACAGGTTGACGAAGGCGCCCAGCACGCGGTTGAGCAGCGGCGCTTCGTAGATGCCGCCCTTGCCGCTGGTGACCAGCAGCACCGCCATCGGAATCCCCACCAGCAGGGCGATCAACGAAGACACCCCCACCATCAGCAGGGTATCGATCAGGCCTTGCAGCAGGCGTTCAGTCCACATAACCCAGCACCTCCACGTCTGCAGCCCAGCGCCGGGCGCGCTCGAGCAGTTGATGAGCCCCGAGCCCTGAGCCGCGTACGGCCAGGACCAGTTGGCCCAGGGCGTGCTCGCCAATGGTCTCGACACCCCCTTGGAGCAGGCGCACACGCCCACCAAGATCGACGAACAATGCCGACAGCTCCGGCTCGCCGACCAGTTGCAGGCGCAACACCACGGCAGTGTCCTGGCTGACCGGTTGCGCCCGCAGGTTGGCCTGCAAGGTTGCGGGCAGCTTGGCCTGCAAGGGCGCGAGCAAGGTGCGGGTCACCTCGTGGCGCGGCGCGCCGAACACCTGCCAGACTTCGCCTTGTTCGACCACCTCGCCACGTTCGAGCACCACCACGCGCTGGCAGATGTCACGGATCACTGCCATCTCGTGGGTGATCAGCACGATGGTCAGGCCCAGGCGCCGGTTGATGTCGCGCAGCAGCTCGAGGATCGAGGCGGTGGTTTCAGGGTCCAGTGCCGAGGTCGCTTCGTCGCACAGCAGGATCTGCGGATCGTGCACCAGCGCGCGGGCAATGCCGACGCGCTGTTTCTGACCGCCGGACAGCTGCGCCGGATAGACATGGTGCTTCTGCTCCAGGCCCACCAGCTCCAGCAGCTCGTGCACTTTACGCTGGCGCTCGGCCTTGGCCACGCCAGCCACCTTCAAGGGGAGCTCGACGTTCTGCCACACGGTCTTGGCCGACATCAGGTTGAAGTGCTGGAAGATCATGCCGATGCGTCGGCGCAGCGACACCAGGCGGTCCTCGTCGAACGGTGCGATATCGACCTGGTCGATCAGCACGCGCCCTTCGCTGGGTTGCTCCAGGCGGTTGATGGTGCGCAGCAGCGACGACTTGCCGGCGCCGCTGCGGCCGATGATGCCGAAGATCTCGCCGCGGCGGATGTTCAGGTCGATGCCGTGCAGCGCCGGGTGTGACTGGCCGGGGTAGGTCTTGCCCAACCCGATGAAGCGGACATGGGCCTCGTTCACCTCCGGGCGCAGTACCTGCTCGCGCGCCGGGGCGGGTGTAACTTGAGGGACGGGCGCTCTGAGGGCGCTGGCGCTGCTCATCTCAGCCCTCCCAGCCGGCCTGGTACAGACTGCCGTGGGCCTTGTTCAGGGCTTCACGCACGGCCGGCGAATGTTGGTAGATATCGACGAATTTGGCCAGGCGTGGGTCGTCCTTGTTTTGTGGGCGGATCACGAACTGGATCACGTATTCCTTGTTCTCCAGGCCGTCGAACAGCAGCGCCGAGGTGGCATCGAAGCTCTTGGCCAGGCGGATGTAGGCCGGGTAGCCCTGTACCAGGTCGGCATCGTCGTAGGCACGCACCAGTTGCACCGCCTCGACCTGAAGAATCCTCAGCTTCTTCGGGTTGGCGACGATGTCATCTTCGGTGGCCTTGTAACCCACGCCAGGCTTGAGGGTGATCAACCCGGCCTTGGCCAGCAGCTGCAGGCCGCGGCCGCTGTTGATCGGGTCGTTGGCGATGGCCACGCTGGCGCCTTCGGGCAGTTCGGCGAAGCTTTTGTACTTCTTCGAATACAGGCCCACGTTGTTGATGATCCCCGGTGCATAGGGCACCAGGTTGAAGCCTGCCGCGGCCTTGGCGTTCTCCAGGAACGGGATGTGCTGGAAGTAGTTCACGTCGATGTCGCCGCTGTTGAGGCTGACGTTGGGGGCGATCCAGTCGCTGAACTCGATCAGCTTCACCTCCAGGCCTTGCTTGTGCGCTTCTGCCACGGCCGCCTCCAGCGGAATGGCGAAGGCGGCCGTGGTGCCGATCTTCAGCGGTTCGGCGGCCAGCGCGGCGCCGGCAAGGCCCAGGGACAGCAGGGCGGCCGCGACGGGCCGATAGAGTTTCTCAAGCATGGTGCGGGGCTCCGGTCGGGGCGTTGGTCGGGGTGCGATAGGTGCTGCCGGGATGGTCGGCGGGCAGGTGCGCGCTGGGGCTGGCGAACAGCTTCTGGCGCAGGCTGCCGTCGGCGTAGGCGGTCTTGTAGCGGCCGCGGCGTTGCAGTTCGGGGACCACCAGGTCGATGAAGTCTTCGTAGCTTTCCGGGGTGACGGTGCGTGCCAGGTTGAAGCCGTCCAGGCCGGTCTCGTCGATCCAGCCGATCAGTTGCTCGGCGACCTGCTCGGGCGCGCCGACCAGGGTCACGTAGCGTCCGCCCAGGGCGTGTTGTTCCAGCAGGCGGCGGCGGGTCCAGGCGTTGTCCTGCAGGAGCTTGGTGGCGGACTGGATTGCGTTGCCCTGGCCTGCGTTGATCGGCTCGTCGAGGTCGAAGGCGGCGAAGTCGATGCCGGTGGAGGCGGCAAAGTGCGCCACACCCGCTTCAGCACTGGCATGGCGCAAATACTCGGCGTGCTTGGCGCGGGCCTGCTCCTCGGTGGGGGCGACGATCACGGTGATGCCCATGAACACCTTGATTGCCTGAGGATCGCGGCCTGCGGCGAGGGCGGCCGCGCGCACCTTGTCGACCTGGGCACGGGTGCCTGCGTGGGTCTGGCCGCCGATGAACACGCACTCGGCGTGGTTGCCGGCAAATGCCAGGCCGCGGGCCGAGCTGCCTGCCTGGAACAGCACCGGTGTGCGCTGCGGCGAGGGCTCGCACAGGTGATAGCCCTCGACCTTGTAGAATTCGCCTCGGTGCTCGATCTTGCGCACTTTGTCGGGCTGGGCATAGACGCGCTGCTTGCGGTCTTCGACCACGGCATCGTCCGCCCAACTGCCTTCGAGCAGCTTGTACAGCACCTGCAGGTATTCGTCGGCCTGGTCGTAGCGTCGGTCGTGCTCGGGCTGCTGTTCCAGGCCCATGGCACGGGCCGCGCTGTCGAGGTAGCCGGTGACGATGTTCCAGCCGACCCGGCCCTTGCTCAGGTGATCGAGGGTCGAGAGCCGGCGCGCGAACAGATAAGGCGGCTCGTAGGTGAGGTTGGCAGTCAGGCCGAAGCCCAGGTTGCGGGTCACCGCAGCCATGGCCGAGACCAGCAGCAGCGGATCGTTTACCGGCAGCTGGATCGACTCCTTGAGCGTGACGTCGACCGAGTCGCCGTAGATGTCGTAGGTGCCGACGATGTCGGCGATGAACAGCCCGTCGAACAGCCCGCGCTCCAGCAGGCGGGCGAGGTCGGTCCAGTACTCGATATCCTTGTAGCGGGTCGAGGTGTCGCGCGGATGGGTCCACAGGCCATGGTTGATATGGCCAATGCAGTTCATGTTGAAGGCGTTGAGCAGGATCTGCTTGCTCATCAGATGGTCCCTCGCAGCGGTGGGTTTTCGCCGTTGAGGTAGTAGTTGCCGATGGCGTGGTACTTCCAGCGCACCGGGTCGTGCAGGGTGTGGACCCGGGCGTTGCGCCAGTGGCGGTCGAGGTTGTGTTCGGCCAGGGTGGCGCGGCTTCCGGCCAGCTCGAACAGGGTGCTGGCAGCGGCCAGGGAGATCTCGGTGCTGATCGCGCGGACCTCGGCGACGGCGATGGAGGCGGCGGCCACGTTGCTGGCGTTGCTGTCGCGCTGGGCCTGGTCGAGGATTTCACCGGCCCGTTCGAGCAGCGCTTCGGCGGCGTGCAGGCGGATGCTCAGGCGGCCGAAGCTGTTGAGTGTCAGTGGGTCGGCCGAAGCCTGGTCGACGCCCGCGTCGATCCATGGGCGGCTGTGGTTGCGCACGAAGTGCAGGGCGTCCTCGACTGCGGCGCGAGCGATGCCGGTGTCGATGGCGGCGTGGAGAATCTGCGCCAAGGGGCCGACGGTGGTCGGGCGCTCGAACGCGGCCTGGAAGGGCACCACATCGGCGGCCTCGACACGAACATTGTCGAACAGCACCGAACCGCTGCCGGTGGTGCGTTGGCCGAAGCCGCTCCAGTCGTCTATCACTTGCACACCGGGGCTGTCGGCGGGCACGAACGCCAGTTGCTGCACGCCCTCGTCATCGACCACCGAGGTAGGGATGCGCTGGGCATAGATCGCGCCGGTGGCGTAGAACTTGCGGCCGTTGATGCGGTAGCCGCCGCCGTCGCGGGTCAGGCGGGTGGTGCGGTCGCTGGAGGTCCTGGTGCCGAGTTCGGCCAGGGCGTTGCCGAAGCGCTTGCCGGCCAGCACCTCGGCGTAGAGACGCTGCTGTTGTTCGGGGGTGCCGTTCACGCGCAGCACTTCGAGGGCGTAGAAGTGGTTCTGCGGAATCTGCCCGAGCGAAGCGTCGGCCTGGGCGATGCGGGCGATGACCTTGGCCAGGGTGACGTTCGACACTTCGGCGCCACCGAAGGCCTTGGGTACGGTGATCGCCCACAGACCGGAGCGGGTGAACAGCTCCAGTTCGGCGTGTGGCAGGCGGCGTTCGCGGTCGCGCAGGGCGCTGTCGCGGTGCAGTTGCCGGGCGATGTCTTCGGCGACGGCAAGGGCCTGGGCGTCGCTGCTGATCAGGGATGTGGTCATGTTGTTCTCCGGGGCTTTTCGCGGGACAAGGCGCAGCGGCGAACCGCCGCTCCCACAGACCTGTGCTGTCCCTGTAGGAGCGGGCTTGCCCGCGAAAGGCCCTCAAGTCAGATCCAGGAATGCCGCGCAGGCAGCGTGCCGTTGAGGTAGTAGGCGCCGACCGCGTGGTACTTCCAGCGCACCGGGTCGTGCAGCGTGTGCACCCGGGCGTTGCGCCAGTGGCGGTCGAGGTTGAATTCGGCGAGTGTCGCGCGGCTGCCGGCAAGCTCGAGCAGCTTCTCGCTGGCCTGCAGCGAAATCTCGGTGGTGAGCACCTTGGCCTCGGCCACGGCAATCGAGGCGCGTGCCGCCGCCGCAGCGTCGATGGGCGCCGCATTGACCTCGTCCAGCACCTGCGCGGCCTTGCGCAACAGGGCTTCGGCGGCGTGCAACTCAAGCTTGAGGCGGCCGATGTCGGCGATCACATAGAGGTCGTCACTGGCACGCTCGACCTTGGCATCGATCCACGGCCGCGACTTGTCACGCACGAAGGCGATGGCGTCCTCGATGGCCGCTTCGGCGATCCCGGCGTCGATGGCAGCCTGGATCAGTTGCGAGACTGCGCCCTGGATATTGGGCTGGTCGGCCTGGCGCCAGTTGTCGATCACCAGGTCCGCGTCCACCGGCACCTGGTCGAGCAGTACCGTGCCGCTGGCGGTGGTGCGCTGGCCGAAGCCGGACCAGTCGTCGACGATGCGCAACCCCGGGCTGCCGCGGCGGACGAAGGCCAGGCGCTGGCGACCTTCGTCGTCCAGGGCCTTGACCGCCACCCAATGGGCGAACAGGGCACCGGTGGAGTAGAACTTCTCGCCGCTGATGCGGTAGGTGTCGCCATCGCGGGTGATGCGTGCCTTGAGGGTCAAGGTGTCTTTGGTGCTGCGTTCGGGGCCGGCGTTGCCGATGCGCCAGCCGTCCAGCACCGAGCGGAAGATCAGCGCCTGCTGCGCCTCGCTGGCGGTCAGGCGCAGCAGGTGCAGCAGGCCGAACTGATTCTGTGGGATCTGCCCCAGCGCCGGGTCGGCGGCGCTGATCAGGCGAAAGACTTCGGCGATGGTCGCGAACGACACCTCCGGGCCGCCATGGGCCTTGGGCACGCTGATGCTGCCAAGCCCCGAGCGGGTGAACAGCTCGATCTCGGCCCACGGCAGCTTGCGTTGCTGGTCGCGGCGCGAAGCCTGCTGGCGCGCGGTTTCGGCCAGTTCGCGGGCCGCTTGCAGGGCCTCGGTGTCATTGCGCAGCACCTTGGCCGGCAGCAGCAGGGGCGAGCTGTCGATATCGCTGTGGAATTGGGTGTTGGGTTGGCTGGACATCAGTGCCGCTCCTTGGCTGCACTCAATGCCCTGGCGTTACGCACTGGGGTGATTGTGTTCCTGACCATTCCTGAACCTCACGAAGTAGATGCGTCGCTACAGCTGGTCGCGACGGATGTGTGCGGGTCCGGTGGTCCGGTCTATATACCTTATGTGCTTATAAAAAGTTTATGAACTAACTCTTTGGAATATGAATAGAAGAGAGGCATTTGCCTGGATGTGCGGGACTCTTCGCGGGCAAGGCCCGCTCCCACAGAGAACCGCACGGGCTTCAGCACCGGTGCGGCTCCTGTGGGAGGGGGACTTGCCCGCGAAGAATCCAGCCGAGCTTTTCAGTCTTGCGAAGCAGTGGTCCCGAGGAACTTGCGCAGGAACTGCCGGGTACGCTCTTCCTTCGGATTGGCGAACAGCGCCTTGGCCTCGCCCTGTTCGACGATCACGCCCTTGTCGAAGAAGATCACCCGGTTCGCCACATCACGTGCAAAGCTCATCTCGTGGGTGACGATGATCATGGTGCGCTTCTCTTCGGCCAGGCCACGGATGGTCGCCAGCACTTCGCCGACCAGCTCGGGGTCGAGCGCGGAGGTCGGTTCGTCGAAGAGGATCACTTCAGGCTCCATCGCAAGCGCGCGGGCGATAGCCACGCGCTGCTGCTGGCCGCCGGACAGGCGCCGTGGATAGGCGTCTTCCTTGCCGGCCAGACCGACCTTGGCGAGCAGCTTGCGACCCAGCTCCAGCGCTTGGCTGCGCGGGGTCTTCTTGACGATCACCGGCCCTTCGATGACGTTCTCCAGGGCGGTGCGGTGGGGGAACAGGTTGAAGTTCTGGAACACGAACCCGGCCTGCTGGCGCAGACGGCGGATCGCGCTTTGCTGGCCGCTGAGCGGGCGGTCGGCGTCGATGTCGATGTTGCCGATGCGGATCTTCCCGGCATCGGGCGTTTCCAGCAGGTTCAGGCAGCGCAGGAAGGTGGTCTTGCCCGAGCCACTGGGGCCGATGATGGCGACGACTTCACCGGCCTCGACCGTCAGGTCGATGCCCTTGAGCACGGTCTGGCCCTTGAACTGCTTGGTCAGGCCTTCTACTACGATCATCTTCAGTGCTCCTGGTCATGCTGGTTGACCCGCGCTTCCATGCGGTTCTGGAAGTGCGCCAGGATACTGCAGAGAATCCAGTAGATGACGGCCACGGCCAGGTACATGGTGAAGACTTCGAAGGTCCGTGCGGTGATCAACTGCGCCTGGCGGAACAGCTCTGGCACCTGGATGGTCGCCGCCAGGGCGGTATCCTTGACCAGCGAGATGAAGCTGTTGCCCAGCGGCGGCAAGGCGGTGCGCATGGCCTGGGGCAGGATCGCCCGGCGCATGGCCTGGGTACGGGTCATGCCGATGCTGGCGGCGGCTTCCCACTGACCGCGGTCGATCGAGGAGATCGCCGCGCGCAGGATTTCGCAGATGTACGCCGCCATGTTCAGCGACAGGCCGATCAGCGAGGCGGGGATCGGATCGAGTTCGATGCCGATCGGCGGCATGCCGAAGTAGATCACGAACAGTTGCACCAGCAGTGGCGTGCCGCGGAAGAACGACACGTAGATCCGCGCCAGCCAGTCCAGCGGCAGGATCTTCGACAGGCGCATCAGTGCCAGGGCAAAGCCCAGCACCAGGCCGAAGAACATGCCGCCGACACTGAGCAGTACCGTGTAACCCGCGCCCTTGAGCAGGAAGGGCGTAGAGTCGATTACGAGTTGCAGGCTTTCAGAGATCATTTGGTGACGTCGGCACCGAAGTATTTCTCGGACAGCTTGGCCAGGGTGCCGTCAGCCTTGAGCTTGTCCAGCGCCTTGTTCACTGCCGCGAGCAGTTCCGGCTCGCCCTTGCGCAGGGCCACGCCGCTTTCCAGGCGCGAGAAGGCTTCGCCGGCAAGTTGAGTGTCCTTGGCCTTCTGGGCGTATTCCAGGGCGGCCAGGCGGTCGATCAGGATGGCGTCGATACGGCCGTTGCGCAGGTCGGCGAACTTGCTCGGATCGTCTTCATAGGTACGCACGTCGGCCTTGGGGACGTCCTGCTTGACCCACTGCTCGTAGTTGGTGCCCAGGCCCACGCCGACCTTCTTGCCCGCCAGGTCCTGCGCGGTCTTGATGTTCAGCTGCTCGGCCTTCTTCTTCAGGATCAGCGCCTGGATGCCGGAGATGGTGTAGGGCTCGGAGAAGTCGTACTTTTTCTTGCGCTCTTCGGAGATGGTGACCTGGTTGATCACCACGTCCAGGCGCTTGGATTCGAGCGCGGCGAGGATGCCGTCCCACTTGGTTGGCTGGACCTTGGCCTTGACGCCCAGCTCCTTGGCCAGCAGTTCGGAGAGTTCCACTTCGAAACCGGTCAGCTTGCCGTTTTCGTCGACGAAGCTGAAGGGTGGGTAGGTGCCTTCCAGGCCGACGTTGATCACGCCTTTTTCCTGGATGGTCTTGAGCTGCTCACCCGCGAAGGCGTGGCTGAACAGACCGGTGCCCAGCAGGATGGCCAGGCTGGCGTTGAGAAGTGGTTTGGTGAATTTGGTCATGGCTGTCCCCGCGCTTTGTTTTAAGTAGTGGGTGGCGACTATAGGGTGGGCTTTATAGTTCAGGAAATAATAAAAAATTATCTATTATTCCTTTCAGTTATTTCGTCCCTGAAGGGCAGTGTTGAGGGTAGCCGTGAACCTGGCCCCCGTCATCGCTGCTTATGCCCGACTTAGTGCAGGATGGAATAAAGCGTTGTTTTTTCCAAGGGAAGAATTTGCCGTAGAGTAATTCCTACAAGTTGCGGCCCTACTTTTCCGACATCGCCGCAAGCCAGGAGAACACCGTGAGCGAACATCCATCGACCGGCCATTGGCAATTGCCGGGCATCGTCAGCGAACTGCGCCAGGCCCGTGACCAGTGGCGCAGCCGCAACGGCCGTTGCAGCAACAAGCAGGGCGGACGCGAACTGCCCTCGCGCGAGGCGATGCGCGAGATTCTCGAGCAACTCTGTGGGGCGTTGTTTCCCATGCGCCTGGGGCCTGTGGACCTGCGTGAGGAGAGCGAGGACTTCTACGTCGGCCACACCCTGGATGCGGCGCTGACCGCACTGCTCGCCCAGGCGCGCCTGGAACTGCGCTACGCCGCGCGGCACGGCAATACCGAGGTCGAGCCCAAGGATGTCGATGCCCACGCACTGGGCCTGATCCAAGGCTTTGCCAAAGCCCTGCCGGGGTTGCGCGTACTGCTCGACACCGACGTGCTGGCGGCCTACCACGGCGACCCCGCGGCGCGCAGCGTCGATGAGGTGCTGCTGTGCTATCCCGGCATCCTGGCGATCATTCACCACCGCCTGGCGCACTACCTCTACCAGGCCGGGCTGCCGCTGCTGGCGCGCATCAGCTCGGAGCTGGCGCATTCGGCCACCGGTATCGACATCCATCCCGGCGCACAGATCGGCCAGAGCTTCTTCATCGACCATGGCACGGGCGTGGTGATCGGTGAGACGGCGATCATCGGCGAGCGCGTGCGTATCTACCAGGCCGTGACCCTTGGCGCCAAGCGCTTTCCGTCGGACGAGTCGGGCACCCTGCACAAGGGGCTGGCGCGCCACCCGATCGTCGAGGACGACGTGGTCATCTATGCCGGTGCGACCATTCTGGGGCGGATCACCATCGGCAAGGGCTCGACCATTGGCGGCAATGTCTGGCTGACCCGCAGCGTGCCGGCCGAGAGCAACATCACCCAGGCGAACCTGCAGCTCGATTGCCAGGACAAACAGTGAGGTAGGCCCGGCGGGCCTTGTCAGAGGGACAAACCACCACCACCAAACAGGGCGAGACTTTCCCCCCGGTTTGTAGGGAACCCCTGGAAAGAACAAAGGCCAAC
>NZ_JBNFMU010000125.1:0-46526 GCF_049942315.1 Pseudomonas wayambapalatensis | reverse complement strand
CTCGTCCAGAATCTGACAGCCAGCCCAATCCCTGTGGGAGCGGGCTTGTCCCGCGATAGGCTCGGTACAGACGCCGCGAACCTATTTGGACAAGTACCTCATCGCTTCCTCCAACCCCTGCAAGGTCAGCGGGAACATCCTGTCCTCGACCAGCTCACGCACCAGTTGGGTGGAGGCGGTGTAGTTCCAGGTCTGTTTCGGGTAAGGATTGATCCAGACGATCTTCCTGAATTTCTCCATGAAGCGCTGCATCCACACATACCCGGCCTCTTCGTTCCAGTGCTCGACGCTGCCGCCCGGCTGGGTGATCTCGTAGGGCGCCATCGCCGCATCGCCGACGAACACCACCTTGTAGTCATCACCGTACTTGTGCAGCAGGTCGAAGGTGGAAAAACGCTCGGAGGTGCGGCGCAGGTTGTTCTTCCACACCGATTCGTAGACGAAGTTGTGGAAGTAGTAGTACTCCAGATGCTTGAACTCGGTCTTGCAGGCCGAGAACAGCTCTTCGCACACTTTCACGTGGGCATCCATCGAGCCGCCGATATCGAACAGCAACAGCAGCTTGACCGTGTTGCGCCGTTCCGGACGCATCTGGATGTTCAACAGCCCGGCATCGCGGGCGGTGTGGTCGATGGTCCCGTCGATGTCGAGCTCCTCGGCGGCGCCCTCGCGGGCGAACTTGCGCAGGCGACGCAGGGCCAGCTTGATGTTGCGCGTGCCCAGCTCGACCTGGTCGTCGAGGTTCTTGTACTCGCGCTGATCCCAGACCTTGACCGCCTTGCCCTGACGCTTGCCGGCCTCGCCGACGCGGATGCCCTCGGGGTTGAAACCGCCCGAGCCGAACGGGCTGGTGCCGCCGGTGCCGATCCACTTGTTGCCGCCGGCGTGGCGTTCCTTCTGCTCCTCGAGACGCTTCTTGAATTCCTCTATCAGCTTGTCGAGCCCGCCGAGCGACTGGATCTGCGCGCGCTCTTCATCGCTGAGCGAGCGTTCGAACTCCTTGCGCAACCATTCTTCGGGGATCAGCGCTTCCAGGTGGCGGTCGAGGTTTTCCAGGCCCTTGAAATAAGCCGAGAAGGCGCGGTCGAACTTGTCGAAATGGCGCTCATCCTTCACCAGGATTGCCCGCGCCAAATAGTAGAACTCGTCCATGTCGGCGAATACCACACGCTGCTGCAGGGCGTTGAGCAGGTCGAGCAGTTCGCGCACCGACACCGGCACCTTGGCCGCGCGCATTTCATTGAACAGGTTGAGCAGCATGGCCAGCCCCTCAGCGGTTGCCGCGACGGCTCATGAAGGCCAGGCGCTCCAGCAGTTGTACGTCCTGCTCGTTCTTGACCAGGGCACCGGCCAGCGGCGGGATGGCCTTGGTCGGATCGCGCTCGCGCAGCACCGCCTCACCGATGTTGTCGGCCATCAGCAGCTTGAGCCAGTCGACCAGCTCGGAGGTGGAGGGCTTCTTCTTCAGGCCCGGCACCTTGCGCACGTCGAAGAATACGTCCAGCGCCTCGCTGACCAGCGACTGCTTGATGTTCGGGTAGTGCACATCGACGATGCGCTGCAGGGTTTCGCGGTCGGGGAAGGCGATGTAGTGGAAGAAGCAGCGGCGCAGGAAGGCGTCGGGTAGCTCTTTTTCATTGTTGGAGGTGATGATGATGATCGGGCGCTGTTTCGCCTTGATGGTCTCGTCGATTTCGTAGACGTAGAACTCCATCTTGTCGAGTTCCTGCAGCAGGTCGTTGGGGAACTCGATGTCGGCCTTGTCGATCTCGTCGATCAGCAGGATCACGCGCTCATCGGCCTCGAAGGCTTCCCACAGCTTGCCTTTCTTCAGGTAGTTGCGCACATCGTGGACCTTGTCCACGCCCAGTTGCGAGTCGCGCAGGCGGCTCACCGCATCGTACTCGTAGAGGCCCTGGTGGGCCTTGGTGGTGGATTTGATGTGCCAGGTGATCAGGCGTGCCCCGAAAGATTCGGCCAGTTGCTCGGCCAGCATGGTCTTGCCGGTGCCCGGCTCGCCCTTGACCAGCAGCGGGCGTTCGAGGGTGATGGCCGCGTTGACCGCCAGCTTCAGGTCGTCGGTGGCGACGTAGTTGCGGGTGCCTTCGAATTTCATGGAGCCGATCCTCTGCGGGGTGTCGGTGCTGGCTTTTTCGCGGGCAAGCTGGCTCCTACAGGGGAGAGTACCTTGTGGGAGCGGGCTTGCCCGCGAAAAGGCCGACACCGAGAACTCATGTCTAAGATGTATCCCCGACTATAACGCGGCCCCAGGCGGCTGCAAACGCAGACCGGGTATTCAGTCCCTGAATGGCCCGTCACCCCGGTTTCAGTCAGCCTTGGGTGGCGGCTGCTCGTAGCGGGCGTTGAATGCCTGGACGAAACCATTGCGCAATATCTGCAGGAACGCCTCGAATGCGCTGATGTTCTGTTGATGCACGCTGCCACTGAGCTCGACGCGGGTGGCGAACTGATTCTTCGGCTGGTTCTTCAGCACCGTTTCACTGGCACCGACCACCGCCTCCCAGATCGAGCGGAAGAAGCCTTTGTCCTTGTCTTCGACATCCTGCTGCCAGTCGAACACATCGACATCGCGCAGCAACGGCTTGATATAGCCGTTGAGCCTACCGTTCTCGGCCTGGGCCTCGATAACCAGGTCGCCGTGCCCGGCATTGAAATCGAACTTGCCATAGGCGCTGGCGAAGTCATTGAGTCGACGCAGTTCCAGGCCCTCGGCGCGCAGACGGAACTCGAAGTCGTCGAAGTCGCTGAACGGATCGAAGGTGGCGCGGCTTTCGACCTTGGCATCTCCGGCGATCAGGGCGGTGGCCTCGAAGCTGGCGTCACGCCGACCCTTTTCGTCGCGCACGTTGGTCAGGTTGCGGATACTGGCCTGAAGCTGGATGGCCTTGAGGTCCACAGGCGGCTTGGAGTTGAAGTTGCGAAAGGTCAGGGTGCCGTTTTCGATGCGCACTTCGTTGAGCGTAATTGGCAGCAGTTTCTCCAGTTGCTGGCGCCAGTCGGTGCCCTGGCCGGTCTGCGAGTTCTGTTTGCTGCCGCCATCGACGAAGTTGAGTTCGGGCCGCACGAACGCCACCTCGGCGACCACGGCCTGGTCGTACCACAGCGCATGCCAACTGACCGACAGGTCGATCAGCGGCGCATCGAGCAGCGGCACGGGCACCTTGCCGGTGGTCTTGACGATCTTCAGCCCGTTGATCTGGTAGGCACCGCGCCACCAGGCGAGATCGACGTCGGCGACCTGGCCGCGGTAGTCGCCCATGTCGGCGAGCTTGTCGTTCAGGTAGTCGCGCACCAGGTAGGGCAGGGCCAGATGCAGGGCCACCAGCAGCACGATCAGGCCGGCCAGGCCGATCAGCGGCCAGCGATAACGGGCTTTCATCGCAAGCTCTCCAGGGCAGGTTGTGCGGTTGACCGCCAGGCGCCGGGCTTGGTTCGAACGGGCTTTACGGGCTGCCGGGGCAGGCTTACCCTTGAAGCTTTCCCGCCTGTTTCCAACGATTCAAGGACCCCTGCCATGAGCCGTATCTACGCCGACAACGCCCACTCCATCGGCAACACGCCGCTGGTGCAGATCAACCGCATCGCCCCGCGCGGGGTGACCATTCTGGCCAAGATCGAGGGGCGCAATCCGGGCTATTCGGTGAAGTGCCGGATCGGCGCGAACATGGTCTGGGACGCCGAAGGTAGCGGCAAGCTCAAACCGGGCATGACCATTGTCGAGCCCACCTCGGGCAACACCGGCATCGGCCTTGCCTTCGTTGCTGCGGCGCGCGGCTACAAGCTGATTCTGACCATGCCGGCCTCCATGAGCCTGGAGCGGCGCAAGGTGCTCAAGGCGCTGGGCGCCGAGCTTGTGCTGACCGACCCTGCCAAGGGCATGAAAGGTGCGATCGAAAAAGCCAACGAGATCGTCGCCTCCGATCCCGCGCAGTACTTCCAGCCAGGGCAGTTCGAAAACCCCGCCAACCCGGCGATTCACGAGAAGACCACCGGCCCCGAGATCTGGAACGACACCGACGGCGCCGTTGACGTGCTGGTCGCAGGTGTCGGCACCGGCGGCACCATTACCGGCGTGTCGCGCTACATCAAGCACACCCAGGGCAAGCCGCTGCTGTCGGTGGCTGTGGAGCCGGTGGCTTCGCCGCTGATCAGCCAGACCCTGGCCGGCGAGGAACTCAAGCCCAGCCCGCACAAGATCCAGGGCATCGGCGCAGGTTTCGTGCCGAAGAACCTCGACCTGTCGGTCGTCGACCAGGTCGAGCAGGTCACCGATGAAGAGTCCAAGGCCATGGCCATCCGCCTGATGCAGGAGGAGGGGATCCTGTGTGGTATCTCCTGCGGTGCGGCGATGGCGGCGGCCGTGCGCCTGGCGGAAAAACCGGAGATGCAGGGCAAGACCATCGTGGTGATCCTGCCGGACTCGGGCGAGCGCTACCTGTCGAGCATGCTGTTCAGCGACATGTTCAGCGAGCAGGAAAACCAGCAGTGAAGCCCAGGGGCGTCTAGCGCCCCTGCCTCAACGCTGATCCTGGGCAATGCCGACGGTTTCGGTTTGCTGCACAGTCCGTGACACTGTGATCCGGTCCGGGCTGTTTTTACCCGGCCCGGATGGGTTTATCATGTCCGGCTATCTGGGGATGGCCTGATTTCCCCGTCAAGGAGTGTTGCATGACCTTTTCCTTCGTCGCCAAGGCGGGTGTCCTGCTGGTGTTCTTCGGCAGTGTGCTGTTCGTGCACCTGCGCGGCAAGGCACGCCTGCCGGTACTGCGCCAGTTCGTCAACCATTCGGCGCTGTTCGCCCCCTACAACAGCCTGATGTACCTGTTCTCCGGCGTACCGTCCAAGCCTTACCTGGACCGCCAGCGGTTCCCGGAGCTGGATGTGCTCAAGGATAACTGGCAGGAGATCCGCGAAGAGGCCATGCGCCTGTTCGACGAGGGGTATATCCGCGCAGCCGAAAAAGACAATGACGCCGGCTTCGGCTCGTTCTTCAAGAAGGGCTGGAAGCGGTTCTACCTCAAGTGGTACGACAAGCCGCTGCCGTCCGCCGAGGCCCTGTGCCCGCGTACCGTCGAACTGGTCAGCAGCATTCCCAACGTCAAAGGTGCAATGTTCGCCCTGTTGCCTGGCGGTAGCCACCTGAACCCGCATCGCGACCCGTTTGCCGGCTCCCTGCGCTATCACCTGGGGCTGTCGACCCCCAACTCCGATGACTGCCGCATCTACGTCGATGGCCAGGTCTATGCCTGGCGTGACGGCGAAGACGTGATGTTCGATGAAACCTATGTGCACTGGGTGAAGAACGAAACCGACGTGACGCGGGTAATCCTGTTCTGTGACGTCGAGCGTCCGCTCAACAGCCCGCTGATGACCCGCATCAACCGCAAGGTCAGCGCGTTCCTTGGCCGCGCCACCGCGCCGCAGAACACTGACGACGAGCGGGTGGGCGGGATCAACCAGGCCTATGCCTGGAGCAAGCGCTTCAGCAACCGCATCAGCACCCATGTGAAGCAGTTCAAGCGCTCCAACCCCAAGGCCTACCGCATCCTGCGGCCGGTGCTGGCGGTGGTGGTGGCCTACCTGCTGTATCGCTGGTTGTTCTGATTCGTTGACCTCTTCGCGGGCTTGCCCGCGAAGAGGTCTGTCCGATCAATCCAGGGTGTTGCCCTGTCCCGCATTCACCGATATATTCCGAAACATCCATCTTCCCCGAAGACCTGTTCATGCCAGCCATCCCTTCCACCTCCGCCTACGTTCTCGCGCCTGTCGCGGGCGTTGTCGTGCGTGGCAGCCAGCAGCCGGCCATGATCAGTCACTACCCACCACCTGTCAGTGGCGTCGTCGGCGGCGTATCCCCGCCTCGCTGCGTGGTCGTGCTGGGCTGATCGGCGTTCTCGCCGGCCCACGCGCACTCGCAACCTACTGAACACGGTCGGCCTCTTTGCTCGCTGAAGCGCGCCCACCGTTTGGCTTTTGCCCAATACTCAGGTGGCACTACATGTCTGTCCTTTCCAAAGCATCCGTGGCCTCGGCGGCCACTACCAGCCTGTTCGTCCTGCTGTGGAGCAGCGGGGCGATCGTCTCCAAGCTCGGCCTGGCCCAGGCCAGCCCCTTCGCCTTCCTGCTGCTGCGCTCGGCCCTGGCCCTGGCAGGGCTGTTGCTGATCGGCCCCTGGCTGGGGTTGCGCTGGCCGCGCAGTCGCGGCGGTATCCTGCGTGCCCTGGGCACCGGTTGCGTGCTGCTCGGTGCGTACCAGATCTTTTACCTGCTGGCGCTCAACACCCACGTCACCCCCGGAGTCATGGCCACGGTCATGGGGGTGCAACCAATCCTCACGGTGGTGTCGATGGAGCGTCAGCGCTCATGGAGCCGTCTGTTCGGCCTGGGCCTGGGGCTTGGCGGCCTGGTGATGGTGGTCTACCAAGGCATCAACCTGGGTGGGGTTTCCCTTGCCGGGATGCTGTTTGCCCTGCTGGCGCTGACCAGCATGACGTTCGGCTCGATCCTGCAGAAGCGCATCACCGACAACCCGATGGGGACCTTGCCGCTGCAATACCTCGCAGGGTTTGCCCTGTGTGCGGTGTTTGCGCCGTTTCAGCCGCTGCACGTCGAATGGAGCGCCAGTTTCGTCGGCGCCCTGCTGTGGATGGGATTGGTGGTGTCGTTGCTGGCGACGCTGCTGCTCTATCGGTTGATCGCCCGAGGCAACCTGGTCAATGTCACCAGCCTGTTCTACCTGGTGCCAGCAGTGACTGCCGTGATGGATTTCCTTATCTTCGGTAACCGCCTGGCGCCGCTGAGCCTGCTGGGGATGGGGCTGATCGTGGTGGGGTTGCTGTTCGTGTTCCGCAAGCCTGGGGTGAAGATGGCCGAGGCCTGATACCGCCTGCGGCGGTACGGTTTCAGGCACGCGCCGGCCGCAGCACCAACCACAGTGCTGCGGCAATCAGGACCCCGCCATACAGGTGCGCCAACGACAGGGGCTCATCCAGCAACCAGGCTCCCCACAGCACCCCGAACACCGGAATCAGGAAGGTCACGGTACTGGCCTTGACCGGCCCGATTTCGTTGAGCAGGCGGAAGTACAGGATGTAGGCGAAGGCCGTGCACACCAGCCCCAGGCCCAGCAACGACAGCCACACCGACCAGCCACCCCAGCTGGCGGGTGGCTGGGTCAGGGCGCTCCAGGCAAACAGCGGGCTGAGCAGCAAGGTCGCTCCCAGCATGCTGCCCAAGGCCGACAGGCGGCTGTCCAGGCCGCCGATCCAGCGCCGGGCGAGAAAACCGGCGAAGCCATAGCAGGTGGTCGCCGCAAGGCAGGCCAGGGCGCCTTGCACCAGTGCCATGTCCAGCGCCACCGGGCCTGCGCCGCTGAGGATGCCGACGCCGAACAGGCCCAGGAAGATCCCGCACAGTTTGGGCAGGGTCATGCTTTCGCGGAAGAACAACGCGCCGATCAGCACGCCCATCAGCGGTGTGGTGGCGTTGAAGATTGCCGAATAGCCCGCGGGCAATACCTGCGCGGCGACCGAATAGAAGGTCGCCGGAATGCCCGAGTTGATCATGCCCAGCACCAGGCAGGCACCGAGCTTGCCCTGGAAGTCCCAGCGCACCCTGGCTGCGGCGAGGATGCCGATCAGGCCGAGGCAGGCGATGGAGACGCGAAAGAAAGCGGTCGGCACCGTACCCAGTTCAGGGGCGATGATGCGCATGAACAGGAAGCTCGCGCCCCAGACGGCGGCAAGGGTCAGCAGGCGGGCGAGGGCGATGGGGCTCACGGGTATCTCCGGGTTCTGGGCAGGGGCGCGAGTGTACGTCAGCTGTCGGGGGTGTTTCTTGTGCTTTCTTGCTTTGGCAATTGTGTTGGCCCACGAAAAGGCCGACACCCGACTAAGCTCTTTTCATTCCGCACCCAACGAGCCCCTCAGCATGCCCCAGCCCTGGCCCGCTGCAGCCATCGCCCGGATGATCCTCGATGGCTTCGACAATTACCGCGAACACTTTCGCCGCATCACCCTGGGCGCCCGCGAACGCTTCGAGCAGGCGCAATGGCAGGCGATCCAGCAGGCCGCTGCTGCGCGGATCAACCTGTACGAAGAGAAGGTCGCCGAGGTCAACGGCTGGTTGCGCGAGGCTTTCGACGCCTCGCTGCTGCTGGACGTGGAACAGTGGCCGCTGGTCAAGAGCGCCTATATCCGCTTGATCGACCCGCGCCTGGACGATGAGCTGGCCGAGACCTGGTACAACTCCCTGTTCTGCAGCCTGTTCAGCCACGACCTGATCAGCGACGGCTGCATGTTCATCCACACCACCCGTCCGGCCATGCGCGGCCGCGAGCGCGCTGCACAGACCCGCACCTATCACCTGCGCGATGGCCTGGGCAGCCTGTTGCGGGCGATCCTTGCCGACCATGCTTTCGAAGTGCCCTACGGCGAGCTGGACGCCGATCTAATGCGCCTTGAGGAGCAACTGCGTGACTGCCTGCCCGACTGGGTATGCAAGGACCCGGCGCTGGCCGTGGAGCTGTTTTCCTCGGTGCTGTACCGCAACAAGGGCGCCTATCTGGTCGGGCGCCTGTACACCCGTGACGAGCAATGGCCGCTGGTGATCCCGCTGCTGCACCGCGAGGGCCATGGCATCGAGGCCGATGCCCTGATCACCGACGAGGCCGAGGTGTCGATCATCTTCTCGTTCACCCGCTCGTACTTCATGGTCGATGTGCCGGTGCCGGCGGAGTTCGTCAACTTTCTCAAGCGCATCCTGCCGGGCAAGCATGTTGCCGAGTTGTATACCTCGATCGGCTTCTACAAGCATGGCAAGTCGGAGTTCTACCGCGCGTTGATCAATCATCTGGCCAGTACCGATGACCGTTTCGTCATGGCGCCTGGCGTGCGTGGCATGGTGATGAGTGTGTTCACTCTGCCGGGCTTCAACACCGTGTTCAAGATCATCAAGGATCGCTTTTCACCCTCGAAGACCGTCGACCGGGCCACGGTGATCGAAAAATACCGGCTGGTGAAAAGTGTCGATCGCGTGGGGCGTATGGCCGACACCCAGGAGTTCGCCGATTTTCGCTTCCCGGTGGCCAAGTTCGAAGCCGATTGCCTGGCCGAGCTGTTGGAGGTCGCGCCTTCGACGGTGGTGGTGGAGGGTGACAGCGTGCTGATCCGCCACTGCTGGACCGAACGGCGCATGACGCCGTTGAACCTGTACCTGGAGCAGGCGAGCGAGGCCCAGGTGCTCGAAGCGCTGGAGGACTACGGGCTGGCGATCAAGCAACTGGCGGCGGCAAACATCTTTCCCGGCGACATGCTGCTGAAGAACTTCGGGGTTACCCGGCATGGGCGGGTGGTGTTCTACGACTATGACGAGATCAGCTATCTCACCGAGGTGAATTTTCGCCATATCCCGCCGCCGCGCTACCCGGAAGATGAGATGTCTGGCGAGCCCTGGTATTCGATCGGGCCGCACGATGTGTTTCCCGAGGAGTTCCCACCCTTCCTGTTCGCCGATATCGGCCAGCGCCGCTTGTTCAGCCGGCTGCATGGGGAGCTGTATGACGCCGATTACTGGCAGGGATTGCAGGGGGCGATACGGGCGGGGAAGGTGATTGATGTATTCCCCTATCGGCGCAGGGGCAGGTGAGGGTGTCAGTTGAGTCGGTGGTGGCCTTTTCGCGGGCAAGCCCGCTCCTACACCCCCTCCACCGCCCTTGTAGGAGCGGCGGTTCGCCGCTGCGACTTGCCCGCGAAAAGGCCACCCCGACCCTCACCCCTTGAGGCACTTCAGCTCGCTGAAGTCACGACGTACCTTGGCCAGCCGATCCTGCAGGAACTGCCGCTGCGCCGGGCTGCTCTGCTGCATCAGGTCGACCAGCAGGCTGCGTGCCTGCAGTTCGGTGTTCTCGAAGGCCATGCGGTAGGCCGGTGACCACAGGCTCTCCTTGCGCTGCAGCAGCTGCGCCAGGCGCGGCTCGAACGCTGGCGAGCGGCGTTGCTCCATGGCCAGCACCAACTGCTGCTGCCAGGCTTGGCGGTTGGCGATCCACTCGCTGTTCTGATCGCCGAGGGCCTGGGACCAGGTCATCACCCGCAGGCGCTGGCGGGCATTGAGTTCGCCCAGCCACGGCGTCAGGCGTTTTTCCATGCGCGTTGCGCGCGCCTGGATCTGCTTGGGCAGCGGAGTGTCGACATACTGTTTCTGGCGTTCGGCAATGTCGTCATCGAACGCCTTGCGCATTTCGGCGACCTGCGCGTCGCTCATGCCGCGCAGCAATTCGGTCGCGGAGGGTGTGATTTCTTCGGCGACCCGGCCAATGGCCTGGCGCGCCTCGGTAGTGCGCTGCTGCAGGGCCTGGTCGGTCACGGTCTGGTTGGCAACCATCAGGCGCACCTTGTCGAGCCAGTCGAGGTAGCCGGGCAGCTGTGTCTTGCAGTGCCAGGCCAGGTGTTCCTTGAGCCGTTCGTCGAGCAGGGCCTTCTGCTGGCGATTCATGTCCAGGTAGTCGCCCAGCGACCAGGGCACCAGCCGGTCGAGGTTGCGGTAGGCGAGGTCGATACGGCTGCAGGCCGCGAGCGTAAGGGCAAACGCGAGAATGAGCAGCAGGGCTCTGGGCAGACGGACAGGCATGAGCGAATCCTTGCAGGTTGCTTGCCAGGCAATAGATACGCGCCGCGCTCGGCGGTTCCCACGGATCGGGCAGCCGGGCAGCTTCAGGTGTAGAATAGCCGCCTTGTCTTGAGGAACATCGGAAATGGCTCTGCTTGGGCGTTACAACAGTTTGCAAATCGTGAAACACGTGGAGTTCGGTCTTTACCTGGACGGCGGCGCCGACGGCGAGATCCTCCTGCCCAGGCGCTACTTCCCCAAGGACGCCGAGCTCGAGCTCGACGACTGGCTGAACGTGTTCATCTACCTCGACAGCGAAGACCAGCTGATCGCCACCACCGAGAAACCCAAGGTGCAGGTCGGTGAGTTCGCCAGTCTCAAGGTCAAGGACATCAACGGTGCCGGCATCTTCCTCGATTGGGGCCTGTCCAAGGACTTGCTGATGCCCTACTCGGAAGAGGCGCAGCAGTTGAAGATCGGCGATTACTGCGTGGTGCACGCTTACCTCGACAAGCGCACCCGACGCATCACCGCCACCGCGCGCCTGGACCGCTACCTCGACCGTACCCCGGCCGACTACAAGGCGGGCCAGCCGGTGGAGTTGCTGGTGGCGGGCGAGACGCCAATGGGCTTCAAGGCGATCATCAACAACCGCCACTGGGGCCTGATCCACAAGAACGAGGTGTTCAAGTTCCTGCGCTCGGGCATGCACGAGAAGGGCTTCATCAAGGAAGTGCGCCACGACGGCAAGATCGCCCTGAGTCTGCAGCCGGTGGGCGCGGCCTTGGCCGACAGCCTGCAGGAGCAGATCCTCAAGCGCCTGGACGAAGCCGGAGGCGTGCTGCCGGTGTGCGACAAGAGCGCACCGGAAGTGATCGCCAAGCTGTTCAACGTCAGCAAGGGCAATTTCAAGAAGGCTATTGGCGGGCTGTTCAAGCAGGGGCTGATCGTCATCCATGACGATCGCATCGAGCGGGCCTGATCAGGCCTGCACGAAGGTGCTGAAGTCCAGTTGCTCACCGCCTGGGCGGGTGTCGCGCAGCAGCGAGTCGCGGTCGGCGCTCAGCGCCAGGCTGATGGTCGAGCGGCGCTTGCCGGGGTGGCGGACTTCCATCTGTTCCTGATGCGCGCGCAGGAAGTTGACCGGCACTTTCAAGTGCTGCAGTTCGTCGGTTTCCGGGGAGTGCAGCAGCAGGTTGACCCAATCGGGCTGGCCTTTGCGCAGCAATGCCACCGGCACCTCGAACCACCACAGGTTGCGTTTCTTGTCGAGGATGGCGAACAGGGTGTTGTCGCGGTCGAGCACCGGCCGGTTCAGCGCTTGGTTGCGCCGGGCGATGGCGGTGGGTTTGTCGAGTTTCATGCAGGTTCCTGCGGGTTGACGCCAGAAAGGCCTGACATTGTGCGGGGTGGCGCGGGGCGCGGCAAGGGTTGTGGGGTGGGTTGGGTCGGCCTCCTCGCGGGTTTGCCCGTGAAGAGGCCCTGAGCTTCAGCGCCGCAACGGCTGGCTCAACTCCGAGGTCGCGCCATCGGCTGTGGTCACCGTCGCGGTGAAGCTGTTCAAGCCGTCACTGCCGTCCAGCCTCTTCTCGAACCGTGCCTTGCCCTGGGCATCGCTGGCGACCAGCACCTCGCCCAGATACTGCTCCGCCTCCCGCCCATCCGCCGCCGCATTGCCGAACACCTCGATGCGCAGCAGGCTGGATGCCGGCCCTTGCACTTCACCTTGCAGCATCTGCCCGGCCAGCCCGATCAGACGCGGCGCCTGCTGATTGTGATTGGGCAGCGGCTGGCACGGCTGGGGTTGGCCGCTGCCATCGCAGATGATCGCCTGGTCCTTTTTCGCCAGTTCCGCGCCGACACCGCGCGAACCGACGTACAGCGCGTGGGCCTGGGCCGGCACACCGAAGATGATCGCGCCAGTGCGCTGGTTCGCGACGCACGAGCCACCCGCTTCGCAGCGCCGGATATCCAGGCCATTGCCCCAGATACGGTTGGCGGTGACGCGGGTGGCGGTGACTTCCGGCTCCGGACGCAGGGCCACGCCGATGCGGTTGCCGTGGATCAGGTTGCCGTCGAGGATGTTGCCCTCGCCGGTCACGCTGATGCCGATGGAGTTGCCGGTGAAGGTATTGGCACCCAGGTAGTTGCGCTTGCCCCAGTTGATCTGCAGGCCGTCGGAGTAGTTCTCGAAGCGGTTGCGCACCACGCTGTTGTCGTTGCCCAGCAGGATCTCGATGCCCTGGGAAGGCTCGGGGTTGGCGTCGGTGGAGCGGAACAGGTTGTCGGCCACCAGGTTGAACGCGGCGCCGCGGGTCAGCTCCAGGCCGTCGCCGTTGTCGATCAGTTGGTTGCGCAGCACCTTGTTGTTGAGTGTGGTGGTGGCCGTCGGGTTGCCCGCGCCGTCATCGCCCGTGAGCATGATCCCGGCCCCGCCCTTGTTGGCGACGATGCGGTTGTCTTCGATCACGTTGCCGCTGGCGCGGTTGACCAGGATGCCGATGCAGAAGTTGCGCACTTCCAGGCCACTCAGGTGCACGCCCTGGGTGTCGCGCAGCACCAGGCCGGGGTTGGTGGTGGTGCGCACATTGGTGCCGAACTGGCCGGGCAGGGCGCCTGGGCAGGTGCGTACCCCCTGGTCCTTGATATAGCCGGCGCCGTCGATGGCGATGTACTGGCCGTCACGTGCCCAGGCCAGGCCGGTGATGCGTACCGGGCCTTTGATTTCAGGCAGTGGCCGGCTCGGGCGGATCACGTAGGGCGGCTCGCCGACCGCGGCGATGTCGATGCGGTAGTGGCCGGGGTTGCGGTTGCTGGTTTCCAGGGCCCAGCGCAGGGTGCCGGGTTGGTCGTCGTCGGTGTAGCGCTCGACCCGCAAGGTTTGCACGGCGGTCGGGGCGGCGGCGAGGGCGGGCAGGGGAAGCAACGGCAGCATGGCCGCGAGTAGGGGCATCAATCGCATGTGCAAGGTTTCCACGAACTGTTGTTTTTATGAATGGCCGGATTCTAGAGCTGCGCCTTCCGAGTGCGCAGCGGCGCTGGGACAATTCGGTGCGGTATTCGCCCGCTGTTTGCCGTTCGGCTTGGTGCCCGAGAAATTGTTGAAACTCTTGCGCAAGCGAACCGGTCCACCTTTTGTCGACACGGTTCACGTGTCTCTTTTTGCAGGAGATTCGCCATGAGCGGCACTAAAGACAAAGCCAAGGGCCTGGTCAACGAAGCGGTTGGCAACATCAAGCAAGGCGTCGGTAAAGTGACCGACAACGACAAGCTGCGTGCCGAGGGCAAGGCCCAGGAACTCAAGGGCGAAGGGCAGCAGGCGGTGGGCAAGGTCAAGGATGCGGTGAAAAAGCCTTGACCCGCGGTTGATGCACAGGGCCTTGTGGGCGCGCCGTTTTGCGCCCATGAGGCCTTACCGTTTTGTCTCAACGTCCGCCGTAGCCGTTTTCCTGATTTCGCCAGTGAGCAGTACGCGGTGCGCGTGGTCTATTAGACTTGTCTGCACAGTTGCAACCACGACGATCAAGCGGCGAAAGGAGACGCTATGATTTTTCCCGCCCTGCAGGGCCTGCCTCTGCACCGCGTGCTGGTGCGCACCGTCAAGGAATTCCTCGATGACGAGATGTCCACCTATGCCTCGGCACTGGCCTACCAGATGCTGTTCTCGCTGTTCCCTTTCATTTTGTTTCTGATCGCGCTGATCGGTTTCCTGCACCTGCCCGACTTCTTCTCCTGGTTGCGCCTGCAATCGGAACTGGTGCTGCCGCCCCAGGCACTCGAACAAGTCAATCCGGTGATCGACCAACTGCAGCAATCGAAGGGCGGATTGCTCTCGGTGGGTATCGTCATCGCCCTGTGGACGGCCTCGGCCGGTGTGCGCCTGATGATGAGCGCCATGAACGCCGCCTACGATGTGCCCGAGGGCCGTCCGGTGTGGAAGCGCATCCCGTTGTCGATCTTCTACACCATCGGCATCGCTGGCATGCTGCTGGCCGCCGCCGCACTCATGGTGCTGGGGCCGCAGGTGATGGAGTGGATCGCCGCCCAGGTCGGCCTGCAGGAGGTGATCGTCACCATTTGGACCGTGCTGCGTTGGCCGGCGATCATCATCCTGATGATGGTGGCGGTGGCGTTGATCTACTACGTGATGCCCGACGTGAAGCAGAAATTCCGCTTCATCACCCCAGGCTCGGTGCTGGCGGTGGTGGTGTGGATCATCGCCTCATTGGGCTTTGCCTACTACGTCAAGACCTTCGCCGACTACAACGCCATGTACGGCAGCATCGGGGCGATCATCGTGCTGTTGCTGTATTTCTATATCTCCGCCGCCGTGCTATTGCTGGGCGCCGAGATGAATGCGGTGATCGAGCACATGTCGGCTGAAGGCAAGAACCCCGGCGAGAAGGATTTCGACGGCGAGCAGCCGAAGGAGACCATCACTGTGCTCGGCCATGAGCATCCCGCGCATGCCGAACCCCAGACCCGTGAGCCGAACCCCTGATGATCCGTGACATCCTCAAGATGGGCGATGAGCGCCTGCTGCGCATCGCACCGCCTGTGCCCGAGCAGATGATCGGCAGCCCAGAGCTGCAGCAACTGATCGACGACATGTTCGAGACCATGCGCCACGTCGGTGGCGTCGGCCTGGCCGCGCCGCAGATCGGCATCGACCTGCAGCTGGTGATCTTCGGATTCGAGCGCAGCGAGCGCTATCCGGACGCCGAGCCCGTGCCGCAGACCATCCTGCTCAACCCGCTGATCACCCCGATGTCCACCGAGCTCGAGGACGGTTGGGAAGGGTGCCTGTCAGTGCCGGGCTTGCGCGGTGTCGTGCCCCGCTACAAGCACATCCGCTATGAGGGCCTCGACCCCCAGGGTGCCCCCATCAACCGCTTCGCCGATGGCTTTCATGCGCGGGTGGTGCAGCATGAGTGCGATCACCTCATCGGCCGGCTCTACCCATCGCGCATCCAGGATTTTGCCCGCTTCGGCTATACCGATGTGCTGTTTCCCGGGCTCGACGTTGCCGACGACTGAGCGCACACCATCGCTACCAGCGCTTTGCTGCGTTGGTAGCGGGCCAGCCGCGAGGCCAGTTCGGCGGGCAGGGCGCTCGCCGTTGTGAATGCCTGGCGCGCATAGAAGCTTTGCAGGTCGGGGTGGCAGAACAGCCAGGTCGGGCCTGTGCTGTAGTCCAGCGCTGCGCCTACCAGCCCTGCAGCGACACCCTGGCCACGCCACTGTGGCGCCACGAACAGGCCGGTCAGCCAATGGCCATCGGCGACGGGCGTCAGGTTCAATGCACCCACCATGACCTGATTACGCGCGACCCACAGTTGCCCCTCTGCACTGGCGCGCATGCGCGAGCCGTGCTGGCGGTAGAAGTGGTCGAGCAGGCGGCGCTGCGAGCGGCAGAGCGGGAGGAATTCGGGCAGGGTCATGGGGGGCTTTGTCGCAGATTGTTGCAAATCTGGCAAGGGTGAATATCCGACTGCAGGGTTCAAGTATTCGGTGGCGGGCGTAGAATTTCACTCATCCCTTCTGCAGTACGACGATGCGGGATCGGTGCTTCGTGTCATCGCCGACGATGACAACTTCTCCGCGCCAGTGACGGCATAAGAAGTCAATCGATCAACGTGATTGCTTTCAAGGCCACAGACTCATGAAAACATTACTCATTCTTGCATTGGTCGGGATGTCTTCGCTCGCCCTCGCGGACGAGGCCAAGACCACCCAGCCCCAGCCCCCGGTGCAGTACGATTACTCGATGAACCTGGATATCAAGCGGGTGATCAATCTGTCGACCATCCCCGATGTCTGCGAGGTGGTGCCGGCCACCATGACCTATGAGGATCATCAAGGTCAGGTGCACACCATTCAGTACCGAGCCATGGGCGAGGGTTGCCAGCAGGGGTGAGTGCTATCTCCCTGCCAGCTCGCCAAGTACCGCGCGCACGACCTCCAGCCCCTGCTTGAGCTGCGCGCGGCTGGTGGCGGCCGACAGGCTAATGCGCACGGCCCTGACCTCATCGCCACCCACCGCGAAGACACTGGCTGGTACTACTTCGACCCCACGTGCCCGGCAAGCGCCTACCAGTGCTTCAGCAGGCCCTGGGGTGTTCACCCAGACATGTGGCGAGGGCTCATCCTGAGCGCGCATCGCCTCACCGAACAGACGTCGCGCCAGGCGCCAGCGTTCCCCGATTTCCTCCCGTTGCCAAGCCAGCCGCCGCGCGGCTGTGCCATTGGCGATCCATTGGCAGGCGATGCGCAGGTTCAGCGGTGACACCGGCCAGTGCGTGGCCCGGGCATGCGGGTCGATGTGTTCCAGCACTGACGCCGGTGCGGCGATCCAGCCCAGGCGCAGCCCCGCCGCGACCGTCTTGGACAGGCTGCTGACGAGTATCCCCTGGCCGTCGAGCAAGGGGTACAAGGGCGCCCGCTCGCTCAGTGCGCCATAGACATCATCCTCGATCACCCGCAGGCCGTGACGCTTTACCACCTCGGCGATGGCCTGGCGACGGCTGTCGTCCATGCAGGCGCCGGTGGGATTGTGCAGGGTCGGTGTGGTCACCAGCACCCTGGCGCCACTGGCCCGCGTCACCCGATCAAGTTCATCCGGGCGCAGCCCTTGGTGATCCAGGGCCACGCCATGCACCGGCAGGCGCAACTGGCGACACGCTGCCTTGATCCCTGGTGCGGTCAGGGCTTCGACCATGACCGCCTCGCCGGGCTGGCACAGCGACTGCAGCACACATGCCAGCCCTTGCTGGGCGCCGCCGCACAGCAGCAGGTCGTCAGCGCCCAGCGCCAGCCCGCGCTGGGCCAGCCAGCGTGCGCCGTGCAGGCGACCGAGCAGCAGTTGGTCATGATCGAGGTAGTGATCGAGCAGGCTGAGGTCGTCCGCCTGCAGCAATGCCTGGAGGCTGTGCTGCAGGTCGTGCGGGTGCGGATCGGCCACCGGCACGTTGGTCGACAGGTCGATCAGCGACGAATGCCGGTCGTGCTGTTTGAGGCGAAACAGCGTTGCTTCCTTGCTGCCCGCCAATACGTAGGTACCGCGTCCCACTTCGCCGGCCACCAGGTGTCGCGCGGCAGCTTCGCGGTAAGCCTGCTGGGTGGTGCTCGGGTTGAGCCCCAGCTTCCAGGCCAGGCGCCGTTGTGGCGGCAGACGTTCCCCTACCTTGAGTTCACCGCGTTCGATGGCGGCGGCGATGGCATCGACCAGTGCCAGGTAGCGGGGTTGGGCGTCGTCGATCAGTTCCGGGGTCCACACGAAATTGCTACCCATGCAATATAAGGTTTGACCCATACAATGCCCGGCGCTCAGGATCGTCGCAACTGCCCTCGATGAAGGATGATCGCCATGTTCGACCTCACAGCCCTGCGCGAAGCCGCCGATTTCGTTCACCAGCATGTGCCTGCGACGCCACAGCACGTCTGGCCGTTGCTCGCCGAGCGGGCCGGCTGCCAACTGTGGGTCAAGCATGAGAACCATGCGCCGACTGGCGCATTCAAGGTGCGCGGCGGGCTGGTCTATGTGCGCTCGCTGCTGGCCAGCGGTGATGTGCCCCCGGGGCTGGTCACCGCTACTCGCGGCAATCATGGCCAGAGCATGGCCCTGGCGGCGCGTCAGGCAGGCTTGCCGCTGGTGATCGTGGTGCCTGAAGGCAATTCGCGGGAGAAGAACGCCGCCATGCGTGCGTTGGGCGCCGAACTGATCGAGCACGGTGTCGATTTCGATGTGGCCCGTGAGTACGCCGCACAGCTGGCCGAGCAGCGCGGCTACCGGATGGTGCCCTCGTTCCACCCGGAGCTGGTGCGCGGCGTGGCGACCTATGCGCTGGAGCTGTTCGAGGCCGTGTCGGACCTCGACACCGTCTACGTGCCGATTGGCATGGGTTCTGGCATCTGCGGGCTGATCCAGGCGCGCAACCTGCTGGGGCTGCGGACCGAGATCGTTGGCGTGGTGTCCAGCGCTGCAGATGCCTACGCACAGAGCTTCGAGCTGGGGCGTATCGTCACCACGGCCACCGCCGACACCTTTGCCGACGGCATGGCCTGCCGCGTGCCGCACCCGGACGCTTTCGCCCTGGTGCGTGAGCATGCTGCGCGCATCGTCCGGGTGAGCGATGACGAGATCGCCCAGGCCATGCGCCTCTACCACGAAACCACCCACAACACCGCCGAAGGCGCGGGCGCCGCAGCACTGGCCGCGCTGTTGCAGGAGCGCGAACGCCAGCAGGGCAGGAGGGTTGCGGTGGTGTTGAGCGGGGCCAACGTGGATCGGGCGCGTTATGCACAGGTGCTGGCTGGGTAAGGGGGGCGCAACGGAGAATCCTGAATCACCATAGGCGGAAATAGTGCTATCTTAATTTGATAGCATTTTCCGCGACCGGTATTTGGGATATGAGTTGCATGCGCTACAAGGGCTATGTTGCCCGCATCGATTACGACGAACGCGACGACCTGTTCGTCGGCCGTGTGCTGGGGATGCGTGACATCATCAGCTTTCACGCAAGCTCCGTACCCGAGTTGCACAAGGCGTTCGCTCAAGCCCTGGAAGATTACCTGGCCGATTGTGCCGAGCAGGGTATTGCCCCGGAAAAACCGGCCTCCGGAAAAGTGATGTTGCGTATTCGTCCTGAAGTGCACGCTGCCGCAAGTGTCGCGGCGCGAGCTGCAGGCAAGAGTCTCAACCAGTGGGCCGACGAAGTGTTCGAGCAGGCGGCGCGGGCTTGAACCTGCGAAGGTCTTTCGGCACGGGCCGGTAACGGAAAACCGCAAAAAGTTTTCCAGCGTTGTCGATTCCTCCCATCCCCAGTCGACCATCAGTGAAGGCGCCGCAAACATCCGGCGCCACCCACTGATGACCTGCTGGAGGCTTCCCCATGAATACCCCCGCCGAAACCGAAATCCGTCAACTTATCGAAGGCTGGATCCAGGCTGTGCGCGAGCGCGACCTGCCGGCCATCGTCGCGCCCTATGCCGATGACATCGTTGCCTTCGACGCCATCCAGGCCCTGCAATTCAAGGGTAAGGCTGCCTACCAGGCACACTGGGAAATGTGCATGGGCTTTTGCACCGGTCCGATGGTCTTCGAGGTGGCCGAGCTGAATGTCCAGGCCGATGGCGACCTGGCCCTGGCGCATTGGCTCAACCGCTGCGGCCCGGCCGACGATGAAAGCCAGTGCGGCTTCATGCGCGTCACGGTGGGCTATCGTCGTAGTGCAGGGCGCTGGCAGGTGATCCATGAGCACTGGTCGGCACCGTTCGACATGGAAACCCAGAAGGCTCGCTTCGACCTCAAGCCCTGAACCGCCCGTCAGCTGGAGACGATCATGAAATACCTGTGCCTGGTCTATTGTGACGAGGGGCTGCTGCACAGCCTGCCCGACAGCCCCGAAGACGCCGAGTGCATGGCTTACGCCGAGTCGCTGCACGGCTCCGGGCGGATGCTTGCGGCCGAGGCGCTCAAGCCGGTGCAGACCGCCACTACGGTGCGCATGCGCGCTGGCAAGATGAGCCTGACCGACGGGCCCTTCGCCGAAACCAAGGAGCAACTGGCCGGCTTCTACCTGGTCGATGCCCGTGACCTCAACGAGGCACTGAACATCGCCAAAGGCATTCCGGCGGCGCGGGTCGGCAGTGTCGAAGTGAGGCCGGTGCGCGAACTGCAACCCTGATGACGGGAGGTCAGCCAAGATGACGCCGCGGACCGCAACACGATGACGGGTGATGAACTGCGCACCCATGTCGAGGTTATCTACCGGCGCGACTCGCGGCGCATCCTGGCGACCCTGATCCGCCTGTTGGGTGATTTCGACCTGGCCGAGGAGGCCCTGCATGATGCCTTCTTCATTGCCGTGGAACGTTGGCAGCGCGACGGCATGCCGGATAACCCCCGGGCCTGGCTGGTCTCGGCCGGGCGCTTCAAGGCCATCGATGCCTTGCGCAGACGCGCCCGTTTCGATCGTTCGCAGGCGGCGCTGATCATGCAGCTCCAAGACCCGTCGCAGGATCCGAGCGAGGAGGAACTGCTCGCTGACGACCGCTTGCGCTTGATCTTCACCTGTTGTCACCCGGCGTTGTCCGCCGATGCCCAGGTGCCTTTGACCCTGCGTGAGGTGTGCGATCTGACCACCGAGCAGATCGCCCGCGCGTTCCTGCAGTCGCCCTCGACCATCGCCCAGCGCATCGTGCGGGCCAAGGCCAAGATCCGCGATGCACGGATTCCCTACCAGGTGCCCGCCATGGGCGAACTGGCCGAGCGCCTGGAAAGTGTGTTGCGGGTGATTTACCTGGTGTTCAACGAAGGCTATTCGGCGTCGGCGGGGGAAGACCTGGTGCAGCGCGACCTGTGTGACGAGGCGATTCGCCTGGGGCGGCTGCTGGCGCAATTGCTGCCGGATCCAGAGGTGTTCGGCCTGCTGGCGTTGATGCTGTTGCAGGCCTCGCGCCAGCAGGCGCGCACCGATGGCGAAGGCGAGTTGGTGCTGCTCGACCAGCAGGACCGCAGCCTGTGGGACAAGGCACAGATCGAGGAAGGCTGCGCTCTGGTGCGTCATGCGCTGGGTAGCCGTGATATCGGGCCCTACAGCGTGCAGGCGGCGATTGCTGCGGTGCATGCCGAGGCCGCCAGCGCCCAGGACACCGACTGGGCAGAGATCGTCGGCCTGTATGACGTGTTGCTGCGGCACTGGCCGTCACCTGTGATCGAACTCAACCGCGCAGTGGCGCTGGCCAGTCGTGACGGACCGGCGACGGGCCTGGCGGTGGTGGAGGCGATTCTGGGGCGCGGCGAGTTGCTCGATTACCATCTGGCCCATGCGGCCCGGGCTCAGCTACATGGGCAGCTGGGGCATGTGCAGCAGGCCCGGGAGGCGTGGGGCAGGGCGCTGGCGCTGGCCCGCCAGGAACCTGAGCGGCGGCATATCGAGCGCTGCCTGAGGGCGTTGGAGCCCTGTCGCGGGTAGATCCGCGACAGGATACTGCTCGATCAGCCGGCGACAAAGTTCGGCGGCGATACCAGCTCTACTGTCTGCTGCTTGCGTGGCGCCAGGATCTCGGCCTCGCCCTCGACTACCAGTTCGTCGTTCTGGTTGTACACGTTGGTGGCGATGCGCACCTTGAACTTGGGCAGCTTCTCGAGGATTTCCAGGCGTACGGTCAGGGTGTCGCCAATCTTCACCGGCTTCTGGAAGCTCATCTTCTGCCCCAGGTAGATGGTGCCGGGCCCTGGCAAGGTGCAGGCGACCGCGGCGCTGATCAGGGCACCGCTGAACATGCCGTGGGCGATGCGCTCGCGGAACATGCTCTTGGCCGCGAACTCGGCGTCCAGGTGCACCGGGTTGTGGTCACCGGACATGGCGGCGAACAGCTGGATGTCGCGTTCTTCCACCGATTTTTCATAACTGGCTTTCTGGCCGACTTCGAGGGCTTCGTAGGGCGTGTTGGTGACCTGGGTCATCAGGGCTTCCTTGGAGGGACGAGGCGGTGCACATCATTCGCTGCGGGCAGGGCGGCCAAGGGCCAGTGCCTGTTCCAGCCAGGCAATGATGTCGTGGGTGACCTCGTCGCGATTGGTTTCGTTGAGCACTTCGTGGCGTGCCTGCGGGTAGACGCGCAATTGTACATGGCGATTGCCAGTCGCGCGCAGGGCGTTGGCCAGGTGGGTGAGACGCTTGCCGGCGCTGACCGGATCACATTCGCCGCCGATCACCAGCATCGGCAGGTTCGGATCGATCTGCGCCAGATGGCGCGGTTGGCTGATCTGTGCCAGGCCTTGCAGCAGGTCGAGCCACAGCTGGTTGCTGCAACGAAAGCCGCACAGCGGGTCGTCGATGTAGGCGTCGACCTCGGCCGGGTCGCGGCTGAGCCAGTCGAACGCCGTGCGGTTGGGTTTGAAGGCCTTGTTGAACGAGCCGAACGACAGCCAGTCGATCAGCGCGCTCTTGCCCTCCACCCCCTGGCGCCAGGCCTCCAGGCGGGCGATCAGGCGTGCTGCGCGATAGAGCGCAGGCGGCTGGAAGTTCGAGCCGCTGAGCACCGCCCCATGCAGGCTGCCACTGTGGTGCAGCAGGTACGCCTGGGCGATGTAGCTGCCCATGCTGTGGCCGAACAGGAACAGCGGCGTGCCGGGGAACTGCTGGCCGATGTGCTGGCTGAGCAGGCCCAGGTCGTTGACCACCGTGTTCCAGCCGTGCTGATGGGCGAACAGACCGAGGCTACCGAGCTCCGCGGTGCGGCCGTGGCCACGCAGATCAGGGGCGAACAGGGCAAAGCCGGCATCGTTCAGCGCATGGCCCAGGCGCCGGTAGCGCCCGGCGTGCTCGGCCATGCCATGGGCCAGCAGCACAACGGCCTTGACCGGCGTCTGCGGCAGCCACTGGTGGACGTACAGGCTGCAGTGCTCGCTGGCGGGTAGCCAGAAGGCGTCGTGGGGCATGGGAAATCCTTTGTGCACGGGATTGAGCTCAGTGTATGCACAATGACCAGGATTGCAGCAGGGGCACAAATAAGATTCACAATGTTAATGGCAGCCCTTGGCGTATTTGCCACCTCCGGCTTACCTGCTAACGTCGGCTGAACGCCTTTTTGCCGCTGGGCAATCAGGTCATGGACGGTTCAGGCTGAGGAACAACAATAAATGCAAGCCGACTTCTGGAATGACAAGCGCCCGGCGGGCGTGCCTTCCACCATAGACATCACTGCTTACAAATCCGTCGTCGAGGTGTTCGAGCGTTCCTGCAAACGCTTCGCCGACCGGCCGGCGTTCAGCAACCTCGGTGTCACCCTCAGTTACGCCGAACTGGAGCGCCATTCGGCGGCCTTTGCGGCCTGGCTGCAACAGCACACCGACCTCAAGCCCGGTGATCGCATCGCCGTGCAGATGCCCAATGTCCTGCAATACCCCATCGCCGTCTTCGGTGCGATGCGCGCCGGGTTGATCGTGGTCAACACCAACCCGCTGTACACCGAGCGCGAGATGCGCCACCAGTTCAATGACTCCGGCGCCCGTGCGCTGGTGTACCTGAACATGTTCGGCCAGCGGGTGCAGACGGTGCTGCCCGATACCGGCATCGAATACCTGATCGAGGCGAAGATGGGCGACCTGCTGCCCGCCGCCAAGGGCTGGCTGGTCAACACGGTGGTCGACAAGCTGAAGAAGATGGTGCCGGCCTACCGCCTGCCCCAGGCCGTGTCGTTCAAGCAGGTACTGCGTGAGGGCCGTGAGCTCACGCACAAGCCGGTGGTGCAGACGCTCGAGGATGTCGCCGTATTGCAATACACCGGCGGCACCACGGGGCTGGCCAAGGGCGCGATGCTCACCCACGGCAACCTGGTCGCCAACATGCTGCAGGTACTGGCCTGCTTCGCCCAGCACGGGCCCGACGGCCAGCCGCTGATCAAGGAAGGGCAGGAGGTGATGATCGCACCGCTGCCGCTGTATCACATCTATGCCTTCACTGCGAACTGCATGTGCATGATGGTCACGGGCAATCACAACGTACTGATCACCAACCCGCGCGACATTCCGGGCTTCATCAATGAGCTGGGCAAGTGGCGCTTCTCGGCGCTGCTGGGCCTGAACACACTGTTCGTCGCGTTGATGGACAACCCGGGCTTCAAGTCGCTGGATTTCTCGGCGCTGAAGGTCACCAACTCGGGCGGCACGGCGTTGGTCAAGGCCACCGCCGAGCGCTGGGAGAGCCTGACTGGCTGTCGCATCGTCGAGGGTTACGGCCTGACCGAAACCTCCCCGGTGGCCAGCACCAACCCCTACGGGCAACTGGCGCGGCTGGGTACGGTGGGCATCCCGGTGGTCGGGACTGCATTCAAGGTCATCGACGACGACGGCAACGAAATGCCGCTGGGCGAACGCGGCGAGCTGTGCATCAAGGGGCCGCAGGTCATGAAGGGCTATTGGCAGCAGCCGGAGGCGACAGCCCAGGCGCTGGATGCCGACGGCTGGTTCAAGACCGGCGACATCGCGGTGATCGACCCGGACGGCTTCACCCGCATCGTCGATCGCAAGAAGGACATGATCATCGTCTCGGGCTTCAACGTGTATCCCAACGAGATCGAGGACGTGGTCATGGGCCACCCGCAGGTGGCCAGTTGCGCGGTGATCGGCGTGCCCGACGAACGCTCCGGCGAAGCGGTAAAACTGTTCGTGGTTCCTCGGGCGGGCGGTGTCAGCGTCGAGGAGCTCAAGACCTTCTGCAAGGCCAACTTCACCGGCTACAAGGTGCCCAAGCACATCGTGCTGCGCGATTCACTGCCCATGACGCCGGTAGGCAAGATCCTGCGTCGGGAGTTGCGCGACATCGCCTGAAATCCAGCGCATGTGTGGGAGCAATTGTCTTGCTCAGAATTTAAAGTCCAGCCCAATCCCCTGTGGGAGCGGCGGTTCGGCGTCCCGACTTGTCCCGCGATCGGGCGCGAAGCGGCCGTAGAACCTGGCACCGAGATTTATCAGGATGATCTCGACTGCCTGGCTTGCGGCCGCTTCGCGCCCGATCGCGGGACAAGCCCGCTCCTACAGCGACCGAGTCGGCTGCCGCACGCACCGCAATGCGACATTTTGATTAAATACTCTAGAAATGACTCATAGGGTTCATTGAGTCACTTTGGTGACTCTTGAGGCTTGCTAAGCCCTCTAGGCGACCCCAGGCAAAGCTGTTACTCTCGGCGCGCTTTCAGATGATGCGGTTTGCAATGAATCCCTTCATCTCATATCAATAATAAACGCATCGACGCGTGAAGAATTCGCTGTTGCTAAAGGAGTGGGCTTCCATGATCGAACATTTTTGGAAGGATAAATACCCAGCCGGAATTACGGCGGAAATCAATCCTGACGAATTCCCCAACATCCAGGCCGTACTGAAGCAATCCTGCCAGCGCTTCGCCGACAAACCGGCGTTCAGCAACCTCGGCAAGACCCTCACCTACGGCGAGCTGTACACCCTGTCCGGCGCTTTCGCGGCCTGGCTGCAACAGCACACCGACCTCAAGCCCGGCGATCGCATCGCCGTGCAACTGCCCAATGTACTGCAATATCCCGTCGCCGTGTTCGGTGCCATGCGCGCCGGCCTGGTCGTGGTCAACACCAACCCGCTGTATACCGCGCGTGAGCTGGAGCATCAGTTCACCGATTCCGGTGCCAAGGCCGTGGTGTGCCTGGCCAACATGGCGCACTTGGTCGAGAAGGTCCTGCCCAAGACCCAGGTCAAGCACGTCATCGTTACCGAAGTGGCCGACCTGCTGCCGCCGCTCAAGCGCGTGCTGATCAACAGCGTCATCAAGTATGTGAAGAAGATGGTGCCGGCCTACAGCCTGCCCCAGGCCGTGCGCTTCAACGATGCACTGGCCAAGGGCCGTGGCCAGCCGGTCATCGAGGCCAGCCCGCAAGCCAATGACGTGGCCGTGCTGCAATACACCGGCGGCACTACGGGCGTGGCCAAGGGCGCGATGCTGACCCACCGCAACCTGGTCTCCAACATGCTGCAATGCCGCGCGCTGATGGGCTCGAACCTGCAGGAAGGCTCCGAGATCATCATCACGCCGCTGCCGCTGTACCACATCTACGCCTTCACCTTCCATTGCATGGCGATGATGCTGATCGGCAACCACAACGTGCTGATCAGCAACCCGCGCGACCTGCCGGCGATGGTCAAGGAGCTGGGCAAGTGGAAGTTCAGCGGCTTCGTCGGGCTCAACACCCTGTTCGTCGCCCTGTGCAACAACGAAACCTTCCGCAGCCTGGACTTCTCGGCGCTGAAGGTCACGCTTTCCGGCGGCATGGCCCTGCAACTGAGCGTGGCCGAACGCTGGAAGGCGGTCACCGGCTGCGCCATCTGCGAAGGCTATGGCATGACCGAGACCAGCCCGGTGGCGGCGGTCAACCCGTCCGAAGCCAACCAGATCGGCACCATCGGCATTCCGGTGCCGTCCACCCTGTGCAAGGTCATCGACGACAGCGGCCAGGAACTGCCGCTGGGAGAAGTCGGTGAGCTGTGCATCAAGGGCCCGCAGGTGATGAAGGGCTACTGGCAGCGCGAAGACGCCACCGCCGAGATCCTCGACAGCGAAGGCTGGCTGAAGACCGGTGACATCGCGGTGATTCAGCCGGACGGCTACATGCGCATCGTCGACCGCAAGAAGGACATGATCCTGGTCTCGGGCTTCAACGTGTACCCCAACGAGCTGGAAGACGTGCTGGTTTCCCTGCCGGGCGTGCTGCAATGTGCCGCGATCGGCGTGCCTGACGAGAAGTCGGGCGAGGTGATCAAGATGTTCATCGTCGCCAAGCCGGGTGTCACGCTGACCAAGGAGCAGGTGATGGAGCACATGCGTGCCAACGTCACCGGCTACAAGGTGCCGCGTTTCATCGAGTTCCGCGATGCCCTGCCGACCACCAACGTTGGCAAGATCCTGCGTCGTGAGCTGCGCGACGAAGAAATGAAGAAGCTTGGGCTGAAGAAGATCGCCTGATTGACACCGGCCCGCTCCTGCAAGAACGGGCCGGTTTTGGTTTCAGCGCAACTTTTCCAGCATCTGGTAGTACCACATCCCCACCGACAGCAGCGGATTGCCCAGCAAATCCCCCATCGGCACCTTGATGTGCTTGCACGCGGCAAAGGTGTCGAACTTCTCCAGCGTCCCGGTCAACGCCTCGGCCATGATCTCGCCCATGATGTGGCTGGTCGCGATGCCATGCCCGGAGTAACCCTGGCAGTACCAGACGTTGTCCGACAGCTTGCCCAGCTGTGGGATGCGGTTGACCACGATGCCCATGGCGCAGCTCCACTTGAACTCGATCGGCACGCCCTTGAGCGCCGGGAAGGTGCGCTCGATGCAGGGGCGCAGCTCGGCTTCGATGTCCCGCGAATCACGCCCCGAATAGTTGGCGCCGCCGCCGAACAGCAGGCGCTTGTCGGCGGTCAGGCGGTAGTAGTCGAGCACGAAGCGACAGTCGTACACCGCCAGGTCCTCGGGGTTGATCTGCTCGGCCAGCTCGCCCAGGGGCGCGGTGGTCACGATGCCGCCCATGGCCGGGAAAATCTTGCCCTTGAGCTGGCGCTGTTCGAGCTTGTGGTACACATCGCCCGCCAGCAATACCTGGCGCGCCTCGATCCGGCCGTTGGCAGTGACCACCGCCGGGCGCGGACCGTGGACGATATCCAGCACTTCTGAATTCTCGAAGATCAGCGCGCCGAGGCTGTGCGCAGCCCGCGCCTCGCCCAGGCACAGGTTGAGTGGATGCAGGTGCAGGTTGCGCGTGTTCTTCAGCGCCCCGAGATACAGCGGGCTCTGCAGGTGGCGCGAGATGCCCTGGCGGTCGAGCAGCTGTACCTGGTCGCCCATCCCACGGCGCTGGGCCTCGGCTTCGAAGGCGCGCAGTTCCTCCAGATGCGACGGCTTCATCGCGGCATGCAGGTGGCCGCGCTTGAGATCGCACTGGATGCCGTAGCGCGCCACGCGCTGCTCGATGATCTGGTGCCCGCGCCAGCGCAGGTGCCAGATGAAATCGTCCACCTCGCTGCCGAGCCGGTCACGCATCTGCGTGCGCATGGCCTCGTCGCCGGACAGGCTGCCGGTCACTTGCCCACCATTGCGCCCGCTGGCGCCCCAGCCGATGCGGTTGGTCTCGACGATGGCGACCTTCAGGCCGCGCTCGGCCAGTTCCACTGCAGTGGCGACGCCGGTGAAGCCGCCACCGATGATCGCCACGTCGACCTGTTCGCTGCCCTCGAGCGTCGGGTATTCGGTCCGATCGTTGAGGGTGGCGCTGTAGTAGGACGGTGCGCGCTGGGCCGGGCCGTTGTTCAGTGCAGCGTTCATGGGGTGTTCCTTGTTCTGAATAGGGTAGGGCTCAGGCCTGGTGCAGGTACCAGCGCCAGTCCTGTTCGCTGACTTCGGCCATGAACTGGCGGTATTCGGCGCGTTTGACTTTCAGGTATACCCCGAGGAAGGCATCGCCCAGCGCTTCGCGCGCCCAGGCCGAGTGCTCCAGTGCATCGAGGGCGGTGAGCCAGTCGGTGGGCAGGTGCTCGGTGGCCTGGGCATAGCCGTTGCCCTCGACCGGGGCGCCGGGGTCCAGTTGTTCGCGAATGCCCTGGTGCGTGGCGGCGAGAATGGCCGCGGCGGCCAGGTAAGGGTTGGCATCGGCGCCGCAGATGCGGTGCTCGATGTGCCGGCTGGGGG
The DNA here is from genome assembly GCF_049942315.1 of Pseudomonas wayambapalatensis. Classification (NCBI taxonomy): domain Bacteria; kingdom Pseudomonadati; phylum Pseudomonadota; class Gammaproteobacteria; order Pseudomonadales; family Pseudomonadaceae; genus Pseudomonas; species Pseudomonas wayambapalatensis. Next base: position 17,687 of record NZ_JBNFMU010000125.1, on the reverse strand, counting down.
CAGGGCCGCCGGGCACGCGCAGGCTCACGGTGCGGTTGTCGACACCCCAGGTCGGCGCCAGCGGCGCATAGCTGTTGGCCTGGAAGCGGCGGAACGAGTTGGCGTTGGGGCAGAACAGCAGCAGCGAATCGCGCAGGTGGCGCAGCATGCCGGCCACAGCCTGGCGCAGCAGCGGCGTGCCGGCCGGGTCCTCGCTGGCGAACAGGTTGCGGCCTTCGCTGTCAGCCAGGCTCAGGTGCATGTGCATGCCGGTGCCGGCAATCTGCGCGAAGGGCTTGGCCATGAAGCAGGCCTGCATGCCGTGGGCGTGGGCCACGCCCTTGACCAGGCGCTTGTAGCGCACGGCCTGGTCCATCGCTGCCAGCGCATCGCCGTGCTCCAGGGTGATTTCCACCTGGCCGGGTGCGTATTCGGAAATCGCCGTGCGCGCCGGAATGCCCTGGGCCTTGCAGGCGGCATACAGGTCGGCGAGGAAGGGTTCGATCTGTTCCAGTTCACGCAGGCCGTAGACCTGTGTGCTGCGTGGCCGGCCGCCGTCGCTGTCGAGCGCCGGTTGCGGGCGGCCCTGGGCATCGCGCTGTTGGTCGAGCAGGTAGAACTCCAGCTCGCAGGCCATCACCGGGTGATAACCGTCGGCCTTCAGGGCCTCGATGGTGCGCAGCAGGACATGGCGTGGGTCGGCAATGCTGGCGGGCAGGCCTTCGCTGGGGTGCATGCTGACCTGCACCGCGGCGGTCGGCACCCGGCGCCAGGGCAGGCGCACCAGGCTGCCATCCAGGGGATAGGCGCGACAGTCGATGTCGCCGACATCCCAGACCAGGCCCGAGTTTTCCACATCGTCGCCATTGAGGGTCAGGCCAAGGATGGTGCTGGGCAGCGGCCGGCCGCTTTCATACACCGCCATCAGCTCGTCACGGTGCAGCAGCTTGCCGCGCGGCACGCCGTTGGCGTCGAGGATGAACAGTTCGATCAGGTCGATATCGGGGTTTTCGGCCAGAAAGCCGCGGGCTTGCTCGGGGTTGGCAAAGTGCATGGAGGCTCGCTCGCGCCCCTGTCGTTCAGGGGCGCACAAGACCACCGCGGGTTGACGCGGTGTGTCGGACGGATTCAGGCAGCCGCAGGGCTGCGGTAGGCGTCAATGGACAGCGAGCGAGGTATCCGGCGGGCGAGCATGGCGGCAGTGCCACAGGGCCCAGAAGGCGAGGATGACGTGGACCAACGGATTTTCACCGGCGCGGGCGCTGACCTTCGGCAGCGAAGGGCGTGACAGCGGGGGCGCGGTGATCGGGTCGGGAATCATGCCCTGGATACTCACATGGTGGGTAAGGTTGATTAAAGCAGTGAATGGCGACGTTCACTCCGCAGCTGGCTAAACATTTGCGCCGCTTGGTGATGGGGTTTCGGAGTAGTCCTACGAGATGTTCAGACCGTAATGGATAGGGGGCCACAGTCCAGCAGCCTGATGCTGATCATTTAATCCGGGGTAGTGATGGCTGACGTCTTTGCAATTGGCTTCATCTGCATTCTCGCGGTAGGCGTCGACTGGCTATTCCGGTCTAGCAGGCTCCGAGTGTTCATGTATCTGGTTTTCATGGCAGCAGCGATTACGAGTTGCACGAAACTGGGTGAGCACGAAAACCTATTGCTCGACGGTTTGGTCTGGACCGTCTTTTTCACGATGGCTGGCACACGACTGCTGTTCAAGCGTTCGCGGTATTTCGAACGGGATCGGGGCTGATCGGAAATTGCCGGCGCGCGCGGTCGCGTAGGAGTAACCGTCTTGTTCAAAATCTGACAGCCAGCTCAGTCCCTGTGGGAGCGGGCTCGCCCGCGAAGAGGCCGGTACAGGCAGCAGAGAACCGCCAAATCTGCGACAATCGCCCATCCCCACGAATGCCGATCATGCAAAAGCAGGCTCACCTGCATCATCAGAAAGCCCCATGACTGACCACGCCATCGACAAACTGCTGCAAAACCTCGACCACGCCATGATCGCCGACCGCCATCGCCTGCGGCGGCAACTGCACGAGCTGCGCAAGCGCCCCGACGAGGGCAAGCTGGCGCAGTGGGTGGAGAAGGTCCAGGCGTCCTGTGCCCAGGTCACCGCGCGCCAGCAGAGCGTGCCGAGCATCCGCTACGACGACAACCTGCCCATCGCCGCCAAGCGCGACGAGATCAAGAAGGCCCTGGCAGAGCACCAGGTGCTGGTGATCGCCGGCGAAACCGGCTCGGGCAAAACCACCCAGTTGCCGAAGATCTGCCTGGAGCTGGGCCGCGGAAGTCATGGCCTGATCGCCCATACCCAGCCACGCCGGATCGCCGCGCGCAGTGTGGCGGCGCGGGTTGCCGAGGAGCTCGGCACACCGCTTGGGGCGCTCGTCGGTTACCAGGTGCGTTTCGAGGACCAGAGCGACTCGAACACCCTGGTCAAGCTGATGACCGACGGTATCCTGCTGGCCGAAACCCAGCACGACCGCTTCCTCGAGCGCTACGACACGATCATCGTCGACGAAGCCCACGAGCGCAGCCTGAACATCGACTTCCTGCTCGGCTACCTCAAGACCCTGCTGCACCGGCGCCCTGACCTCAAGCTGATCATCACCTCGGCGACCATCGACCTGGAGCGCTTCTCCAAGCACTTCGATGGCGCGCCGATCATCGAGGTGTCCGGCCGCACCTACCCGGTTGACACCTGGTACCGCCCGCTGACCAGCGAGCAGGACGAGGAGGGTAACCAGGTCGAGGATGACCTCACCGTCGATCAGGCGATCCTCGCCACGCTGGATGAAATCGCCCAGCACGAGCGCAGCCAGGGCAAGGGCCCGGGCGATGTGCTGGTGTTCCTGCCCGGCGAGCGCGAGATTCGCGATGCCGCCGAAATCCTGCGCAAGGCACAACTGCGCCACACCGAAATCCTGCCGCTGTACGCGCGCCTGACCCCGGCCGAGCAGCAGAAGATCTTCCAGTCCCACAGTGGCCGGCGCGTGGTACTGGCGACCAACGTCGCCGAAACCTCGCTGACCGTGCCGGGCATCCGCTACGTGATCGACAGCGGCACCGCGCGCATCAGCCGCTACAGCTACCGCGCCAAGGTCCAGCGCCTGCCCATCGAGGCGGTGTCGCAGGCCAGCGCCAACCAGCGTAAAGGCCGTTGCGGGCGGGTCGAGCCGGGGATCTGCATCCGTCTCTACAGCGAGGATGATTTCAACGGCCGCCCGGCCTTCACCGACCCTGAGATCCTGCGCACCAACCTGGCGGCGGTGATCCTGCAGATGCTGCACCTGCGCCTGGGCGAGATCGACGCGTTTCCGTTCATCGAGCCGCCGGATGGCAAGGCCATCAGCGACGGCTTCAACCTGTTGCAGGAGCTCTCGGCGGTCAACCGCGAGAACCAGCTCACGCCGCTGGGCCGCCAGTTGGCGCGCCTGCCGATCGACCCGCGGCTGGGCCGCATGCTGCTCGAAGGTGCCCGCCAGGGCAGCCTGCAGGAAGTGCTGATCGTCGCCAGTGCGCTGTCGGTACAAGACCCGCGCGAGCGACCGCCAGAGCGCCAGCAGGCCGCTGACCAGGCGCACGCGCAGTGGAAAGATGTCGATTCGGACTTCGCCGCGCTGGTCAACCTGTGGCGCGGCTTCGAGGAACAGCGCCAGGCGTTGACCGCCAACCCGCTGCGCAACTGGTGCCGCAAGCAGTTCCTCAACTACCTGCGCCTGCGCGAGTGGCGTGATGCGCACCGCCAGCTGTCGCTGATCTGCCGCGACCTGCAGTTGGCGGTGAACAAGGAAGCCTCCGACTACCAGCGGATGCACAAGGCGATCCTCAGTGGTCTGCTCAGCCAGATCGGCCACAAGACCGAGGAGGGTGATTACCAGGGCGCGCGTCAGCGGCGCTTCTGGGTGCACCCCTCGTCCGGCATCGGCCGCAAGCGCCCGCAGTGGGTGATGGCCGCCGAGCTGGTGGAAACCACCAAGCTGTATGCGCGCATGGTCGCCAAGATCGAGCCGGACTGGATCGAGCCGCTGGCCGGGCATCTGATCAAGAAGAACCATTTCGAGCCGCACTGGGAGAAGAAGCGCGGGCAGGTGGTCGCCTATGAGCAGATCACGCTTTATGGCTTGATCCTGGTCGGTCGTCGCCCGGTGCACTTCGGTCCGATCGATCCGGTGACCTCGCGCGAGCTGTTCATCCGCGAGGGGCTGGTCGGTGGCGAGATCCAGTCCAGGGCCAAGTGCCTGTCGGCCAACAAGCGCCTGCTCGAGCAGCTCGACGAGCTGGAAGCCAAGGCCCGCCGTCGTGACATCCTGGCCGACGAAGAGACACTGTACGCGTTCTACGAGGCGCGCCTGCCCGAAGAGATCCACCAGACCGCGACCTTCGACAGCTGGTACCGGATGAACAGCCAGAAGGACGCCAACCTGCTGATCATGCGCGAAGAGGACGTGCTCGCCCGTGAGGCCAGCGAAGTCACCGCCGCGCAGTACCCGGACCACCTGCAGGTGGGCGACCTGCGCCTGCCGCTGAGCTATCACTTCGAACCCAATCACCCGCGTGACGGTGTCACCGTGCGGGTGCCTGCGCCCCTGCTGCCGAACCTGCCGGGCGAACGCCTGGAGTGGTTGGTGCCGGGGTTGCTGGAGGCCAAGTGCGTGGCCCTGGTGCGCAACCTGCCCAAGGCCTTGCGCAAGAACTTCGTGCCGGTGCCGGACTTCGTCAAGGCGGCATTGTCGCGCATGAGCTTCGGCCAAGGTGCCTTGCCGCAGGCCCTGGGCCAGGAACTGCTGCGCATGACCGGGGCGCGGGTGTCCGACGAGGCGTGGGCCGAATCGGCCGGCCAGGTCGAAGGGCACCTGCGCATGAACATCGAGGTGGTCGACGGCCAGGGCAAGTTCCTCGGCGAAGGCCGCGACCTGGCTGAGCTGACCGCGCGCTTCGCCGCCGCCAGCCAGGCCGCCCTGGCGTTGCCACGCAGCGAGAAGACCGAACAGCCGGTGCAGGCCAAGGCCTTCGCCCAGGTGGCGCAGACTGCCCAGCAGAAAATTGCCGGCCTGTCGCTGACGGTCTACCCGGCACTGGTGGAAGACAACGGCGCGGTGCGCGAGGGGCGTTTCTCGACCCAGGCCGAAGCCGAATTCCAGCACCGCCGCGCGCTGCAGCGCTTGTTGCTGCAACAGCTGGCCGAGCCTGCCAAGTTCCTGCGCGGCAAGTTGCCGGGGCTGACCGAGCTGGGGCTGTTGTACCGCGAGTTGGGCCGTGTCGAGTCGCTGGTCGAGGACATCCTGCTGGCCAGCCTCGACAGCTGTGTGCTCGAAGGGGAGATGCCGCTGCCGCGTGATGGTGCTGCGCTGGCCTCGCTCGCCGAACGCAAGCGTGGCGACTGGGCCGAGCATGCCGAGCGGCTGGCACGCCAGACCCTGGAAGTGCTCAAGCTGTGGCATGGCCTGCAGAAGCGCTTCAAGGGCAAGATCGACCTGAGCCAGGCCGTGGCGCTGAACGATATCAAGCAGCAACTGGGCAACCTGGTCTACCCAGGCTTCGTGCGCGAGACGCCGGCGCAGTGGTTCAAGGAACTGCCGCGCTATCTGAAGGCCATCGAGCTACGTTTGGAGAAGCTGGGCTCGCAGGTGCAGAAGGACCGGGTCTGGAGCGGTGAGCTGGGCAACCTGTGGACACAGTACAAGACCCGCGCCGACAAGCATGCCCAGGAGGGCAAGCGTGACGCCGAGCTGACCCTGTATCGCTGGTTGCTGGAGGAGTACCGGGTGTCGCTGTTCGCGCAGCAGTTGGGGACGAAAGTGGCGGTTTCCGATAAGCGATTAAGCAAGCAGTGGAGTTTGGTGGAAGCCTAAATTCCCTGAATTGTGGCAATATTGGTGCAATTTGGGCTGCGTTGCGGCCCATCGCATGACAACCGCGCTCTCACTTTGTGGGAGCGGGCTTGCCCCGCGATCGAGGGCGCAGCCCTCGCTGACGATCTCAATTTGGCACTAAAGTGCCATTAATCACAGCCCATCCCGGCCAACGCCCGACAGGCGCAGGCCACAGACCAGAGGAACGACCGTGCATAACGTCGTGATCAGCGGCACCGGCCTGTATACCCCGGCCCAGAGCATCTCCAACGAAGAACTGGTGGAATCCTTCAACACCTGGTCGCAACAGTTCAACGCAGACAACGCCGCCGCCATCGAGCGTGGCGAGGTCGAGCCGGCGCCGCTCTCCGACGCGGCGTTCATCGAAAAGGCGTCGGGCATCAAGAGCCGCTTCGTCATGGACAAGGCCGGCATCCTCGACCCGCAGCGCATGAAGCCACGCCTGCCGGAGCGCTCCAACGACGAGTACTCCATTCTTTGCGAAATGGCCGTGGCCGCCGCCCGCCAGGCACTGGAGCGTGCCGGTCGTACCGCTGCCGACGTCGACGGGGTGATCGTCGCCTGTTCCAACCTGCAGCGCGCCTATCCTGCGATTGCCATCGAAGTGCAGCAGGCCTTGGGTATCCAGGGCTTCGGCTTCGACATGAACGTGGCCTGCTCCTCGGCCACCTTCGGCATCCAGAACGCCGCCAACAGCATCCAGCTCGGCCAGGCCCGGGCGATCCTGATGGTCAACCCGGAGATCTGCACCGGGCACCTGAACTTCCGTGACCGCGACAGCCACTTCATCTTTGGTGATGCCGCTACAGCCGTGTTGCTCGAGCGCGCCGACAAGGCCACCTCGAAGCATCAGTTCGACATCGTCAGCACCAAGCTGCTGACCTCGTTCTCCAACAACATCCGCAACAACTTCGGCTTCCTCAATCGTGCGGCGGAGGAGGGTGAAGGCACCCGCGACAAGCTGTTCGTGCAGGAAGGGCGCAAGGTGTTCAAGGAAGTCTGCCCGATGGTCGCCGAGCTGATCGGCAAGCACCTGGCCGAGAACGACCTGCAGCCGTCCGACGTCAAGCGCTTCTGGCTGCACCAGGCCAACCTGAGCATGAACCACCTGATCGTCAAGAAACTGCTGGGGCGTGAGGTGAGCGAGCAGGAGGCACCGGTGATTCTCGACCGTTATGCCAACACCAGTTCGGCCGGCTCGGTGATTGCCTTCCACCTGTACCAGGATGACCTGGCCGAGGGTTCGCTGGCGGTGCTGAGTTCGTTCGGGGCGGGGTATTCGATTGGCAGTGTGATTCTGCGCAAGCGCTGATAACGGCGGCGGCCTTTTCAGCAGACGAAAAAAAGCGGGAAGCGCCGGATGGGGTCGGCACTTCCCGCTGAGCTACGCAGGGGAGCGTTCTTTTAGAACTTGGCTTCCAGGTCGACCTGCAGGGTGTCGACGTCCGTGTCGGTGTTCGGCAGCTGCGAACGGTCGGTCTTGGCCATCAGGTAAGCCGCGCCGACAGCGAAGTTCTTGTCGATTTCGTAACCGACCTTGAACTTGTGACCACGGTTACCGGTGAAGCCGTTGCCGAAGTCGGAGTCGGTGAAGGCGCTGACCACAGCGTTGCGCTGCACGTCGCGGTAGTTGTAGTCCAGGCTCCAGGCGCCGAGCTTGGTCTTCACACCAGCCAGCCAGGCCTTGTCTTCGCCGTCGGTGCTTTCGGTGTTCTTCACGTACTGACCGTAGGCTGCCAGCGGGATGGCGAAGCCGGTGAAGTCGATCTGACCGAAGCCTTCCACCAGATTGAATTCGTTGGTGGTGTTGCCGAACTGACGCAGGGCGGCAGATTCCTTGTCGTTGTCGTAGCCGTAGATGCTGCCGCCAACGGTGACCTTGAGGGTGTCAGCCGGTGCGAAGCGGGCACCCAACTGGCCGTGGTACAGCTGGGCGTCGTGCTTGAACTGCACGCCGTCGCCGTCGACGTTGTCCTTGAGGGTGTACTGACCGGCGCTGCCGAACAGCTCGGCGCCGCCCAGGTTGGTCTTGTAGGTAACAGCCACACCTTCCGGGTTCAGGTCACTATCCCAGATGATGTCGCCCATGCTCACCCAAGGCTGCTGCATCTTGCCGCCGATCAGGTGCAGGTTCGGGATGGCGGTCGGGTGCCAGTCGAGGTAGGCCAGGTCGACCCACAGCGATTTCTTCTCGAAGTAGTTGTCCAGACTCTGGTTGGTCGAGCGGCCATCGGCGCTGCTGCCGGTGGCGATACGCACGCCAGCGTCAACCTGCGGGTTGATTTCGCTGTAGAAGCCGACGCGGGCACGGACGCGTTCGCGGTCCTGGTTGCCGCTGCCGCTGCGTGGGTTGTCGACGTTGACGTCTTCGTAACGCAGGCGCACGTCACCCTTGATCTGGGTCTTGGCGGCCCATGCCACTTTCTGTTCGAAGGAGCTCAGGCGTTCGGACTGTGCCTTCTGGTCGGCCTTTTCCTTGGTTTCTTTTGCCAGATCGGCCTGCAGTTCGCTGTACTGCGCCTGGTTGATCGAGCCGTTGGCGCGGAGCATTTCGAGCAGCTTGGCGTCGACTGCAGCACTGGCCGGGGCGCTCAGGGCCAGCATCATGCCGGTGAGGCTAACTCCGGTAAGTGTAGAAACAAGACGCATAAGGTTCTCCCTATTGGAAAAGTGTGGGGAGGCTTTTGTGCGCCCACCCCCAAGTTGGCATGTCTCCGGAAAAGGCCTGACTAGACAGGTTCTCGGCATCCGAAAAACAGGCGCAAGTATTGCGAGGGGGGATTACAGAATAATGTCTATTTAGTGGCACTGCTGTTAAGTAATTACTCACTTGGTTATAAGAACGGTCGTCGTCATTTGAGCGAACCGGCGCCTTTGGCGATACTGGCGACCTGTGTTCAGGGAGCCGAAGTCGTGACCAGCCTCTACAGTCTTGCCCACCTGCGTGACCTTCCGGCACTGTCCTGGGACGCGCTCGTGCCCGCCGGCCAGCCGTTTCTGCGCCATGCCTTCCTCAGCGCGCTGGAGGACAGCGGCAGCGTCAGCCGCCAGACCGGCTGGGCCGCCGAGCACCTGGTGCTGGAGCGTGATGGCGAGGTGCGGGCGTTGCTGCCTGCGTACCGCAAATGGCATTCGTTCGGTGAGTACGTGTTCGACCACGGCTGGGCCGATGCCTGTGAGCGTGCGGGTATCGCCTATTACCCCAAGCTGCTCGGGGCGGTGCCGTTCAGCCCGGTCAGTGGGCCGCGCCTTCTGAGCGCAGACCCTGCCGACGCCCTGCTGTTGCTGCAGGCATTGCCGAAGTACCTGGTCAAGGGTGAACTGTCCGGTGCGCACATCAACTTCACCGACAGCAGCCTGGACGAGCAGATGCTCGGCCAGCCGGGCTGGATGGAGCGCCTGGGCTGCCAGTTCCACTGGCGCAACCGTGGTTATCGGGATTTTCAGGACTTTCTCGACACCCTCAGCTCGCGCAAGCGCAAGCAGATGCGCAAGGAGCGCGAGCAGGTGACCGGACAGGGCATCGACTTCCAGTGGCTGCGCGGCCATGAGCTGGACCAGGCGCGCTGGGATTTCGTCTACCGCTGCTATGCCAACACCTATGCGGTGCGACGACGTGCGCCCTACCTGACCCGTGAGTTCTTCAGCCTGCTGGCCGAGCGCATGCCCGAGGCGCTGCGGGTGGTGGTCGCACGGCAGAACGGCCGCGACGTGGCCATGGCCTTGAGCCTGGTCGGGGGCGACAGTTTCTACGGTCGCTACTGGGGCTGCCTGGACGAATTCGACCGCCTGCATTTCGAGACCTGCTTCTACCAGGGCATGGACTACGCGATTGCCGAGGGGCTGCAGCGGTTCGACGCCGGTGCCCAGGGGGAGCACAAGCTGATCCGCGGGTTCGAGCCGGTGCTGACGCGTTCGTGGCACTACTTGCGCCATGCTGGGCTGCGGCGGGCGGTGGATGAGTTTCTGGCTCAGGAGCGAGACGGGGTGAGGGCGTATGCCGAGCAGGCACGGGAGATGCTGCCGTATCGGCGGGGTTGAGTGGGGTCTGTGCCGGCACTATCGCGGGGCAAGTCGGATCGCCGCACCGCCGCTCCCACAGGTACCGCGCTGTCCGTCAGTGCAACGCGCTACCTGGCCGGTTAGAACCCCTCAATCCACCCCGACGAACCCGCCGGTCTGGTGATGCCACAACCGCGCATACAGCCCTTGCTGGGCCAGCAGCTCGGCGTGGCTGCCGCTTTCGACGATACGCCCCTTCTCCAGCACTACCAGACGGTCCATCCGGGCGATGGTCGACAGGCGGTGGGCGATGGCGATCACGGTCTTGCCCTGCATCAGGGTTTCCAGGCTCTCCTGGATCGCTGCCTCGACTTCCGAGTCCAGCGCCGAGGTCGCTTCATCCATGATCAGGATCGGCGCATTCTTCAACAGCACGCGGGCAATGGCGATGCGCTGGCGCTGGCCGCCGGAGAGCTTGACCCCGCGCTCGCCTACATGGGCGTCGAAGCCGGTGCGGCCCTGGGCGTCGGACAACTGCGGGATGAACTCGTCGGCCCGGGCGCGGCGCACGGCCTCCCAGACTTCCTCGTCGCTCGCGTCCGGTCGGCCATACAGCAGGTTGTCGCGGATCGAGCGGTGCAGCAGCGAGGTGTCCTGGGTGATCATGCCGATCTGCGCACGCAGGCTGGCCTGGTTGACCTGGGCGATATCCTGACCATCGATGAGGATGCGCCCGCCCTGCACGTCGTACAGGCGCAGCAGCAGGTTGACGAGCGTGGACTTGCCCGCACCGGACGGGCCGATCAGGCCGATCTTCTCGCCCGGGCGAATATCCAGGTTCAGCCCATCGATGACCTTGCCACCCTTGCCGTAGTGGAAGTCGACATCGTCGAAACGTACGCCGCCACGGCTGACCTTCAATGCCGGGGCATTGGGTGTGTCGGTGACCGAGACCGGCTGGGCAATGGTCTGCAGGCCATCCTGGACCATGCCGATGTTTTCGAAGATGCCATTGACCACCCACATGATCCAGCCGGACATGTTGACGATACGGATCACCAGGCCCGTGGCCAGGGCAATGGCGCCGACGCTGATCAGCGACTGGCTCCAGAGCCACAGGGCAAGGCCGGTGGTGGCGACCACCAGCAGGCCGTTGAGGGTGGTGATCACCACATCCATACTGGTGATGACACGTGAGGCCAGTTGCGTCTTCTCGGTCTGTTCGCTGATCGCCTCGCGGGCGTACTGCTGTTCGTAGTCCGTGTGGGCGAACAGCTTGAGGGTGGCGATGTTGGTGTAGCCATCGACGATCCGCCCCATCAGTTTGGAGCGTGCGTCCGAGGACACCACCGAGCGTTCCTTGACCCGCGGCACGAAGTAGTAGAGCGCGGCGATATAGCCGACGATCCAGACCAGCAGCGGAATCATCAGGCGCCAGTCGGCCTCGGCAAACAGCACCAGCGAGCTGATCGCGTAGATCAGCACGTGCCACAGCGCATCCACCGCCTGCACCGCCGAGTCGCGCAGCGAGTTGCCGGTCTGCATGATGCGCTGGGCGATGCGCCCGGCGAAGTCGCTCTGGAAGAAGTTCAGGCTCTGCTTGAGCACATAGGTGTGGTTCTGCCAGCGGATCAGGCTGGTCATCCCCGGGTTGATGGTCTGGTGCACCAGCAGGTCGTGCAGGCCGAAGAACACCGGCCGCAGCAACAGGACCACCACCAGCATCCAGATCAGCTCGCCGCTGTGCTCACTGAAGAAGTTGACGTTGGGCGTGCCCTGGGCCAGGTCGATGATCCGGCTCAGGTAGCTGAACAAGGCCACCTCGATCAGCGAGGCGACCAGGCCGACCACCAGCAAGGCGAGAAAGCTCGGCCAGACCTGGCGCAAGTAGTACAGGTAGAACGGCCAGACCGTGCTCGGCGGCGCCTCGCTGGGCGCCTCACGGAAGATGTCGATCAGTTGTTCGAAGCGACGGTACAGCATGGAAACTCCTGTTGATCCCGCTCGCGGGCGGCGTCACATCCTGTGAGACCCGCGATCAATCGATACGTTTGGCCGACTTGATGTAGACCGGATCGGCCGGTACATCGCGCATGCCTTTCTTGACGGTGGTGGGGGAGTTGACGATCTGGTCGACCACCTCCATGCCCTTGGTCACCTTGCCGAACACGGCGTAGCCGCGGTCACGACCAGGATTGAGGAAGTCGTTGTCGGCCACGTTGATGAAGAACTGGCTGGTGGCCGAATTCGGATCCGAGGTGCGGGCCATCGACAGCGTGCCGCGCGTGTTCTGCAGGCCGTTGCTGGCTTCGTTGCGAATCGGATCCTTGGTGCTCTTCTGTACCATCTGGTCGGTGAAGCCGCCGCCCTGGACCATGAAGCCCGGGATCACGCGGTGGAAGATCGTATTGTTATAGAAACCGCTGTCGACGTACTCCAGGAAGTTCTTCGTACTGATGGGGGCTTTTTCGGCGTTCAGTTCGATCTCGACATCGCCGAAGCTGGTAGTCAGCAGCACGTGGGGGGTCTTGTCGGACGCCATGACGCTGGCAGCGAAGGCGAACGAGCAGGCGGTCAGCAGGAGTTTCTTCAGCATGGGCTCAATGATCCTTGAGAGGTGGATGCGGCTGCGAGGAAACGCAGCAGGGTCTGGTTGAAGACCTCGGGTTGGTCCAGGGGCGTAGCGTGCCGCGAATCCTCGATGACCGCCAGTGTCGCATGGGGCATCAGGGCAACGTAGCGCGCTTTCTGTTGTATCGGGGTGTAATCGTGGTCGGCGGCGATCACCAGTGTCGGACACGGGATCTGCCCGATGCGTTCCTGCACACCCCAGTCGACGATGGCGTCGAAGCTCTTGAGGTAAGCGCGCTTGTCGTTGCGCGCCCAGCGCTCGGCCATCTTGCGGCGCAGTTCGCCTTGCTCGGGTTTGGGGAACAGGCGCGCGGCCAGGCCCTGGCCGACCGTCTCGACGCTGAGCAGGCGTGCCAGGCTCCAGCGCTTGGCCCACCAGATCCAGTGTTCGAGGTTGTGGCGCTTGACCTCGGGGGCGCTGTTGACGATGCACAGGCTGCGCAGCCTGTGCGGATGGTCGACGGCAAACTGGAAACCGACCATGCCGCCCATGGACAAGCCCACGAAGTGCACCGGGCCGGTGTCCAGATGGTCGAGCAGGGCCAGCAAGTCTTCGCTGAAGGTCTTGATCTGGTAGCCGTGGCGAGGCTTGGCCGACTGGCCGTGGCCGCGAATGTCCATCAGGATCACCCGATAGTGACGGCTCAGTTCCGGGACCTGCAGCTCCCAGTCCTGGCTGCTCGAACCGAGCCCGTGCAGCAGTACCAGAGGCTCGCCCTGGCCATGTTCCTCATAGTGCAGCAGGCATCCGTCACGTTCGAAACAGGCCATGGGCGCGGTCCTCTCAGGCTTGCGGGGGGGCTGCGAAGGGCACGTCCAGTGGCGCGGTGTCGAAATTGCGCAGCAGCTCGATGAGGATCTGCGTGGCCGGACCCAAGGTCTTTTCCTTGCTCGAGTAAAGGTAGAACAGCGGGTGTCGACTGCCACCCTGATCGAGCGGCAGAGGCTTTAGCAGTCCCTCGCGCAGTTCGCGTTCGATCATGTGCCGGGGCAGCCAGGCAAAGCCCAGGCCGCTGCCGACGAAGGTCGCCGCGGTGCCCAGGCTGCCGACGGTCCAGCGCTGTTCGGCACCCAGCCAGCCGACGTCGCGTGGCTGGCTGCGGCCGGAGTCGCGGATCACCACCTGCAACTGGCTTTCCAGGTCCTGGAACGTGATCTCTCGGCCCAGGCGATGCAGGCTGTGCTCGGGGTGGGCGACGGCGACGAACTCCACCGCGCTCAGCTCGGCGCCCAGGTAGCCGGGAATGTTGAAGCTGCTGATGGCAAGGTCGGCGATGCCTTCGTGCAGTACTTCCTCGACCCCGGACAGCACTTCTTCACGCAGGCGCACACGGCAGCCGCGGCTCTGCGGCATGAACGCGCTCAGTGCGCGCACCAGCCGGGCGCTGGGGTAGGCGGCGTCGACCACCAGGCGCACTTCGGCCTCCCAGCCCTGTTCCATGTGGTGAGCCAGGTCTTCGAGCTGGCTGGCCTGTTTGACCAGGTGCCGCGAGCGACGCAGCAGCACGCTGCCGGCCTCGGTCAGTACCGCCTTGCGCCCGTCGATGCGTAGCAGCGGCACGCCCAGTTGCTCCTGCATGCGCGCCACGGTGTAGCTCACCGAGGACTGCGAGCGATGCAGGGCTTCGGCGGCCTGGGCGAAGCCGCCGTGATCGACCACTGCCTGCAGGGTTCGCCACTGATCCAGGGTCACGCGCGGCGCTTTCATCTTCGGCTCCTGTTGTCCTAAGCTGCGCTCATCACAAGGAGAGCGCGAAATGAAGAAATGGTTTGCGGTACTGCTGACGTCCCTGCCCCTGAGCGCCATGGCCTATCCCATCGATGTGCAGAAGGAGATCGAAGGGGTCAAGCTCGACTACACCGCGTACGACACCGCCTACGACATCGGCAGCATCAGCCTGAACAACTACGGGCAGGTGCCGGCTGCCTGCAAGGTCACCATGCGCAATGGCCCCGAAGCGCCGAGAGTGCGTCGGGTCAATGTGCCGGCCGGCAAGAGCGTGGATGTGACGGCCAAGTTCAACCGGCAGATCATCAAGCTGCGCATCGACCTGAGCTGCAAACCGGAATAAAACCAATTAATCGATAGATTGAACCCACTTTTTACGCTTTTTTATCGACAGGTCAAGTCTTAATCTCACCTCCATCGAATCGCAACCCTATTTGCCGATGGAGGCACCCCATGTCCCGCGTACTGATCATCGAAAGCAGCGCCCGCCAACAGGATTCCGTTTCCCGTCAACTGACCCGCGACTTCATCCAGCAGTGGCAAGCGGCGCATCCTGCCGACGAGATCAAGGTACGCGACCTGGCGGTCAACCCGGTGCCGCACCTGGACGCCAACCTGCTCGGCGGCTGGATGAAGCCTGAAGAGCAGCGCAGCGCGGCTGAAATCGATGCGCTGGCCCGCTCCAACGAGCTGACCGATGAGTTGCTGTCCGCCGATGTGCTGGTGATGGCGGCGCCCATGTACAACTTCGCCATCCCCAGCACACTCAAGGCCTGGCTCGACCATGTGCTGCGTGCCGGCATCACCTTCAAGTACACCCCGACGGGCCCGCAGGGGCTGCTCAACGGCAAGCGTGCGATCGTCCTGACTGCCCGCGGCGGTATCCACGCCGGCGCTGCCAGCGATCACCAGGAACCCTACCTGCGCCAGGTGATGGCCTTCATCGGGATCCACGAGGTGAACTTCATTCACGCCGAGGGCCTGAACATGAGTGGCGACTTCCACGAGAAGGGGCTGAACCAGGCCAAGGCGAAGCTCGCCGCAGTGGCTTGAGGCGCGAGGCGTCCACGAATTCCCAACCCTGACACCTGTTGCTCCTTTGGGTGTATGTGCCCGGTCATGCGAATGGCCGGGCTTTTTTTTGCGCCAGGCTCAGTGCAGGTCCGCCGCGTCCCTGCGCTGCTGCGCCAGCTCCATGAAGGCGCTCATCGCCGAGGTCGGCAACGAATCCTGGCGACGGATGAACACAGTGGACACGCGGGAGAATTCCGCGGGTAGTTCATGGCAGCGAATCGCATGGCGCACGCTGCAGTTCTGCGTCACCGACCTGGGCAACAGAGTAACGCCCATTCCGGCCGAGACGCAGGTGAGGATGCCATCCAGGCTGCCCATTTCCATGATCTGGTTGGGCACCAGGCCCATCCGATAGAACCAGTTCTCCAGCGTCGATCGGTAGAAGCAGCCGCTGCGAAACACCAGCACTGTCTGCGAGGGCATTCGCGCCATCAAGGTGTCGAGCGAATCGAACTGGTCGCTGCTTACCAGCACCAGTTCCTCGCTGAACACCTCTTGCTGGGCAAGCATCGGATTCTGGTGAAACCCTCCGACGAAAGCGCCATCGATCCGGTGGGACTCGATGGCCTTGATCAGTTCGGCAGTGGTGCCGGTGAGCAACGACAGTTGCACATCGGGATGCTGCTCGCGGTAGCGGGTGAGGATCTTCGGCAGGCGAATGGCGGCAGTGGTCTCCATCGAGCCCAGGCGCAGCGGGCCGTTGGGTACACCGGTATCGAGCAGGGCGCTGCGGCTTTCTTCGGTCAGTTGCAGGATGCGCCGGGCATACCCGAGAAACGTCTCGCCCGCGACCGTGAGCACGACGCCGGATTTTCTGCGGATGAACAGCTCGCGCTTGAGTTCCGCCTCGAGCTCCTTGATGCGCATGGTCACGTTGGACTGCACGGTGTTGATCCTGACCGCAGCCGCGGTGAAACTGCCCAGCTCGGCCACGGCGCAGAAGATCTTCAACTGGCGCATTTCCATGGGGACTACCTATCACTGATGATGATTGATGGGGTGTTTATGCATCATTTCATGATCGGTTTTCCAGTGGCTTGGAGGCGACCGGGCCAGACTGCTGGTTCACGATCAGTGATGGAATTCATCATTTATCATCATTTGTGAAAATTCATGGGTGCGCTTAAGGTCAACTCTGGGCTCGCTCCCCGCCAACGGACATGCGCACCCGCCATGAGCAACCCATGATGAGCAACCTCCATGACCACTGACATCCAGGCTTTGCTGAACGTCCGTTTCCCCATCATCCAGGCGCCCATGGCGGGCGTTTCTACGCCAGCGCTGGCGGCGGCGGTATCGAATGCGGGTGGTTTGGGGTCGATCGCGATCGGCGCGAGCTCGGTCGAGCAGGCTCGCCAGTGCATACGCGAAACCTTCGCGCTGACCCAACAACCGTTCAACGTCAATCTGTTCTGCCACCGCCCGGCGCTGCGAGATGACGAGCGCGAGGACGCCTGGCTGCAGGCGCTCGAAGCGCGCTTTGCCGAGTTCCAGGCCCAGCCGCCGAAGGGCCTGCGGGAAATCTATCGCTCGTTCGTCGAAGACCCCGAGATGCTGCAGATGCTGCTGGAAGAAAAACCGGCAGTGGTGAGTTTTCATTTTGGCCTGCCGCCGCAGTCGTTCATCGAGGCGCTGAAGGCGGCCGGTATCGTGCTACTGGCCTGCGTGACCTGCGTGGACGAGGCGCTGCAAGTGCAGCAAGCAGGGGTCGATGCACTGATCGCCCAGGGTTACGAGGCGGGCGGTCATCGCGGGATATTCGATCCTGAGCATGACGACGAATCGAGCACGCTGGAGTTGGTGCGCCTGTTGGCCGAGCAGGTTCGACTGCCGATCATCGCAGCTGGCGGAATCATGGATGGCACAGACATCGCCAAGGCGTTCGCGCAGGGCGCTTGTGCGGCGCAGTTGGGTACAGCGTTCTTGCTGTGCCCGGAATCGTCGGCCAACGCGGCCTACCGTGAGGCGCTGAGCGGGCCACGGGCGCGGCAGACGCAGATCACCAGCGCAATTTCCGGACGGCCTGCGCGGGGTATGGTCAACCGGGCGTTCGAGGTGAAGAGTGCTGCGGGCGTGCCGGATTATCCCCGCGCCTACGATGCCAACAAGGCACTCAATAGCGTGGCGACTGCCCAGGGCTGCAGCGACTTCGCCGCACAATGGGCCGGTACCGGCGCCCACCGGGCGCGCGCCCTGCCGGCCGCGCAGCTGGTCGAGGTGCTGATGGCCGAGCTCGACGCGCAGCGCTGACAGGCAAGCTCTGGCTGGAGCAACTGTCTTGTTCAAAATCCAAAGACCAGCCCAATCCCTGTAGGAGCGGGCTTGCCCGCGAAAAGGTCTCCGCGGTGGATGGCATCGGCTGTGCCGGTGTTCGCGGGCAAGCC